>DATFFJ010000267.1:0-3176 GCA_035250065.1 Aeromicrobium sp.
CTCGTCGGGGTGGCAACGGTCGGGTTCCGTCGAACCCACGACCATCCACCAAGTACGCCGAGCGGGCAGGGACGTCCGCCCAGTCGACGCCCGCTTCTGCGTGAGGCACTCGCTGGGACCCACACGCTGTTCGCGTTCTACGTGTTGGCCAACCTCGACGCGCTCATCGCCCGCAACCGTCTGGACGCACACGACGCAGGTCTCTACGCCGCGGGCCTGATCCTCACCAAGGCGGCACTCATGGCGCCGAGCTTCGTCGGCGTGCTCCTCTATCCCCGCTTCGCGACCGATGAGACCGCGGCCTCCCTCCGACGCGGTGTCACCGTCGTCGCCGCAGTAGGGCTCGTGGCCACCGTCGCCACCGCCCTGCTCCCGGAGGTCGCGCTCATTCTGGCCGGCGGCCGGCAGTACGCCGAGATCTCCGATCGGCTCTGGCTGTTTACGTTGGTCGGCTCGATTTGGTCGATCGTGCAGGTGCTCGTGCTCGGCTCGCTCGCCCGCCGGACGACGGGCGTGTCGATTCTCATCTGGGCTGCCGTGATCACCCTGCCCGTGCTTGTGGTGATCACCAGCGTCAACGTCACTGGTTTGATCATCCTCGTCGGAATGGTCGGTGCCGCCTTGTCCCTCGTGCTGAGCTTCAGTCCACGGGCCCGTTAACGTCAGCCCATGACGAGGTTCATCCGCCAGACCCCCTGCGCCGTCCTCTTGGCGGTGCAATTCCTCGGCATCCTCCTCTATCCGTTCCTTGAGGATTCACTGCAGAGCCGCCAGCTGTTCGCGCTCTTCGGCCTGGTCGTCCTGAGCATGGTGGTGTTCGCACTCCGCGCCACACCGGCGTTCACGTGGGTTGCCGGCCTGCTGGCCCTGCCAGCCGTGGTCCTTCTCCTGATCCAGATAGCCACCGGCAACGAGAATCTCCTGATCTGGGGCTCCGCCTTCGAGTCCCTGCTCTATTTCTACGGTGCTGGCGCGATGCTGCTCTACATGCTCGACGACGAGGTCGTCACGACCGACGAACTGTTTGCCATCGGCGCGGTCTTCACCTTGTTGGCCTGGGCATTTGCGCACGCTTATGTGGTTCTCCAAGGCTTGGACCCGACATCGTTCTCCGGACCGGGTGACGATGTGCGCACGTGGACAGAATTGCTGTTCCTCTCTTTCACGACGCTGTCCAGCACTGGCCTGTCGGACATCGTGCCGACGTCGGGCCACGCCCGGAGCGTCAACATGGTCGAGCAGGTGGCCGGCCTGTTCTACATCGCGATGGTGGTCACACGCCTCATCAGCCTCAACCAGCGACGCCGGATCTGACGGCAGGCTCAGTGACCGGCTTCGTGCCACGTGTGGCCGATGCCGACTGACACATCCAGCGGCACTGAAAGGTCGGCAGCGCCGGCCATCTCGCGACGCACGAGCTTCTCGACCGCGTCTTGCTCTCCGGGCGCGATCTCGAAAACGAGCTCGTCATGCACTTGCAGCAACATGCGCGACGCCAGGCCCTCGGCCTCGAGCGCCCGCTGGCTGTTGAGCATGGCCACCTTGATGATGTCGGCGGCTGAACCTTGGATCGGCGCGTTCAGGGCCATCCTCTCGGCCATCTCTCGCCGCTGCCGATTGTCACTTTGCAAGTCGGGTAGGTATCGCCGTCGCCCGAGGATCGTGGCCGTGAACCCGGTCTGACGCGCCTCTGCAACCACGCCGTGCAGGTAGTCACGTACGCCGCCGAACGTCTCGAAGTAGTCGTCCATCAATGCCTGAGCCTCGCTGGTACTGATGCCCAGCTGCTGGCTGAGCCCGTACGCCGAAAGCCCATAGGCCAACCCGTAGTTCATGGCCTTGATGCGTGCCCGAAGACCCCCGTCGATGTCGGCGGGGTCGCGCTCGAAGACCTTGGCCGCCATGACGGTGTGGAAGTCCTGGCCTTCGTTGAAGGCGGCAATGAGGCCGGCGTCGTCGGACAGGTGCGCCATGATCCGCATCTCGATCTGGCTGTAGTCGGCCGTCAACAGGGTCTCGAAGCCGGTTCCGACCACGAAGGACTCGCGGATGCGACGGCCCTGCTCGGTGCGGATCGGGATGTTCTGCAGGTTCGGGTCGGCCGAACTGAGCCGGCCGGTGGCCGCCACCGTCTGCGAATACGTGGTGTGGATGCGACCGTCGGCGCCTGCGGTTTTCTGCAGCCCCTCGACTGACTGACGGAGCTTGCTCACATCGCGGTGCCGCAACAAGGCTTCGAGGAAGGGATGTTCAGTTGTCGCGAACAACCACTGCAGCGCCTCGGCGTCGGTGGTGTAGCCGGTCTTCGTCCGCTTGGTGCGCGGCATGCCCAACTGGTCGAACAAGACCTCTTGAAGCTGCTTGGGCGAACCGAGATTCACTTCCCGGCCTATGGCCGCGTACGCGTCCTGCTGCGAGCGCACGATCTGCTCGGTGAACTCAGCGTGAAGCTGGTCCAGGTGTTCGCCGTCAACCGCGATGCCGGCCGTCTCCATGCCGAGGAGGACGTCGATCAGCGGCAGCTCGACCTCACGCAACAGGCTCAGTGCACCCGTGTCAGCCAAGTCCGGCTCCAACACGGCCCAGAGGTCCAGCGCCGCCTTGGCCCGTTGCGCGGTGTCACCGGAGCCGTCGTCGAGAAAACTGAGCTGGCCGGAGGCGCTCTCGGCCGGCCCGAGTTCACGCTTGAGGTAGCGCAGGGACAGGTCGGCCAGGTCGTAGGACCGCTGGTCCGGCTTGACCAGGTAGGTGGCGAGTGCCGTGTCGGCGACGATCCCGCACACCGGCCACCCATGGGCCCCGAGAGCGTGAAGCTGCCCCTTGGCGTCATGGAAGACCTTGGGACGGTCGGCGTCGGCCAACCACGCGGCGAAAGCCGGATCGTCGAGCACGTCGACATCGGCCCACGCCACCGCGCCTTCGGCGGCCGCGAACGCGACGCCGTCCACCCGCGGTCCCACGACGCGGCTGACGCCGGCTACCTCCACGCCGACGAGCCCCGTGCCGTGCGCCGCAAGCCACGGAGCGATCTCGGTCACGTGCTCGACCTCGATGTTTGGCGCCTCGACGCTGGCGACCGCGGCTTCGTCTCCGCCGCCGAGGTAGTCGAACAGGCGTGTCCGCAGCGCGGCGAACTCGAGCGCGTCGAAAACCTGGTGGATCGCGTCGCGATTCCA
>DATFFJ010000268.1:0-3542 GCA_035250065.1 Aeromicrobium sp.
CAGGTGATCGTCCCCGAGGTGAAACTCGACGGCGACATCCCCGCCCCGAACGGCGCGGACCTGATCGTCCAGGACATCAAGTTCACGGGCCTCGACAACCTCACCGCGGCACAGCCCCTGTGGGTCGTCACCCGCACGTCGGACTCCGCTCTGTGATCCGAGCAGACTCTGACGACCTGCAGCGCATCTCCCGCGCACTCAAGGAGGCGGGCGACAAGGGCCTGCAGAAGCGCGTCTCCGCAGCGATGCGGCAGGAGGCCAAACCGCTCGGCGAACGAGTCCTCCGCGCTGGCGCTGGGAAGATGCCGCGACGCGGGGGACTGTCCTCGCGCATCTCCTCGCGCGGCAAGGTGCTGATCAGCAACTCGCTCGGCGGCAAGTCCGCCTCGGTGACGCTGCGGCTCAAGACGTCAGACGGCTACGACCTGCGCGGCCTCGACCGTGGGCAGTTGCGGCACCCGGTGTACGGCCACCGCAAGACGTGGGTTCGGCAGTCGGTCCCGGCTAACGCCTTCACGGAGGCGTTCGAGGCTGAGGCGCCACGCTTCCGGCAGTCGATCCTCAAGGCCGCACAGGACACTCTCAACGACGTAGCCCGGAAGGCGTGACATGGCTGAGCGGTTCCAGTTCCGGGGCAAGATCTACTCCACAGCGGCACTCGACGAGCCGTCGCTGCGGGACCTGATGCACCTCAAGACCGACCTCGCAGAGGTCGGCATCAACGCCACCTGGTCCCAGATCGAGCGGGCCGCGGTCGAGATCCAGGACATGACCGAGGATGAGGCCGAGCAGCACCCGCTCGGACTGGTCCTGTACGCCGCCACCATCTGGGCGGCTCGCCGCGCAGAGGGCGAGGTCGTCCGACTCTCCGAGGTCCTCGACCTCAGGCCATCAGAGGTGGTCTGGCTTCCCTCGACGGAGGACAAGAGCGGCCCAAAAGCACCGAAGAAGAAGGCGGCCAAGAAGGCTTCCGTCCAGCCCGCCGCGCCCGCTCTCAAGGCCGAGGCGCCGCAGATCTAGACGACGTCCGCAGCGCCGTCCACGACCGCATCATCCTGCTCACCCAGCTCGTCCCATCGCTCTCAGTGTGGAACGTCTGGGACCTGCCCGTGTGGGCGTGGCGCTCATACGCCGCCCTGCATGACGACTACGTGAAGCAAGCGAAGGAGGCTGGCCGTGGCTGAGGCAACCCTCAAGATGCTGCTCCTCGGCGAGGACCGCTCGGCTTCCAAGGCGATGCACGGCGTCGGCAACGAGGCTGACAAGACCGGCGGCAAACTCAAGGGCATCGGCAAGATGGCCAAGCTCGGCGCGCTTGGTATCGGCGCTGCTGCTGGCGTCGCGGCCGTGGCGCTGGTCGGCATGGCTAAGGCTGCGATCGCGGACGAGAAGGCACAGAAGACCCTCGCGAACACGCTGAAGAATGCTGCGGGCGCGACTAAGGATCAGGTTGCCGCAACCGAGGACTGGATTACCGCACAGGGCAAGGCGCTAGGCGTCACTGACGACGAGTTGCGGCCCGCGCTGGCGCGTCTAGTGTCGGTTACGCACGACGTTGGCAAGGCGCAGAAGCTCACGTCGATCGCCATGGATGTGAGCGCCGGCACCGGCAAGAGCCTGCAGACCGTCACTGAGGCGCTGATGAAAGCGCAGAACGGCAGTCTGGGCGGATTGTCCCGGCTCGGCATCGCGACGAAGAACGCGGACGGCTCAACCAAGTCTCTCAAGCAGGTCACGCAGGAACTCGCCGACACGTACTCCGGTGCGGCATCGACTGCGGCGAACACCACTGAGGGTAAGTTCGCTCGGCTCAAGCTGCAGTTCGACGAGACCAAGGAAGCGATCGGCGCACGGCTCATCCCGATCGCATCGGACCTCGCGGACTTCATGCTCAACAAGATGGGTCCCGCTCTAGGCCAGGCCGGAGCCTGGGCACAGGAGAACCTGTTGCCCGCACTCTCGGCAGTCGGTGGGTTCATCAGGGACAAGGTGATTCCGGTCGCACGCGAACTCGGCGAGAACGTGCTCAACGGGCTCAAGGGCTTCATCGACAACGTCTCGTCCAGCATCGAGAAGAACAAGCCGTTCATCGACGCGCTCGGCAAGGCGCTCCTCGCGGTCGGGGAGTTCATCTACCTGAAGGTGTACCCCGCCGTTTACAGCCTGGCAGCGAAGGCGCTCCCGATCCTTGGTGATGCAATCGGCCTCGCCATCACTGTGATCGCCAAGGTTGCGCCCGTGCTTCTCGGTATGGCCGAGTCTGGAGTGAAGGCCTTCAAGTTCCTCGTCGGCGCCGCTCTCCTGGCGTTCGATGGCATCCTCTCCGCTGCGGCGAAGGGGCTCGGCTGGATTCCTGGCCTGGGCGACAAGATCAAGGCAGCGCAGTCCGGCTTCCACGAGTTCCGCGTCAACACGATGCAGCAGCTCGACGCTGTCGCGGACGGGATCGGCAAGGTCCGCAAGGAACTCGAGGGGCTCGACGGCAAGACTGCCACGACGCACATCAACGTCATCACCACGTCGACCGGAGCGAAGATCCCGACCAATCCTTCCAAGGGCGTCGGTGCCAACGCCAATGGCACGTCGTACTGGCGTGGCGGCCTGACCTGGGTCGGCGAGCGCGGACCCGAGTTGGTCGACCTGAACCGCGGTGCCCGTGTCTACCCCGCTGGCCAGTCGTCCGACATGGCCGCGGGTGGTGGCGACCTGGGCACGCTGACCGTGGTCGTTAAGACTGACACGGGCGAGGTCATCGAGCAGAAGCTCGCGAAGATGAAGCGCCGCGACGGCAACCGGACGTTGGAGTTCGTCTGATGACCGGTCTCCCTACGTTCCTCGTCGAGCTCGACGACGGCACGGGCACGTTTCCCGACGACATCACCACGGCAGTCTCGCTCAAGGCGGGCGGGTCAATCACCCGCGGGCGCGCGGACGAGCACGGCTCGATCACGCCAACCGTGCTCAGGCTCGGTATCGAGTGGTCCGGACTGTCAGGGATTACGACGTTCAACGACCAGATGATCCGGGTCACTGAGACGGTGGGTGCGACGACCTCGGTTCGCTTCACGGGCTACGTGCAGGACTGGCCGGTCGAGTGGCCCAGTGGCGGCGACGAGTACGCAATCACGCGCATCACCGCCGTTGACCGGCTGGCACGGCTCGCGCGCCGCAAGCTGAAGTCGATGATCGAGCATGAATACCTGGTTGACGCTCCCCTACTGTTCTACCCGCTAACAGAGCGGGAGGATTCTGAGTCTGCGGGCGACGTCTCGGGTAATGGCGGGCCTTCACTGATCCCCGATGGCGCAGGCGTGGTTTTCGGCGCGACGTCCCTGGATGGGCAAGGCGCGGTCACTCTGCCTGCGGGCGTGTCCCTGCGGTCCGCGCCTGGAGCAACGGGAATCTCTGCCGAAGCGTCGGCCTCTTTCTGGGTCGAGTGCTTCTGTGACTTCGGCTCCCCCCAGACGAACATAGTCTCCGTCGAGTTCGCGTCGGGCGCGACCGTAACGCTTCGCACGGACGGTGCAGGCGCACTGGAAGCG
>DATFFJ010000269.1:0-5986 GCA_035250065.1 Aeromicrobium sp.
CGCGTCCGACCACGTCACGGTTGAGGTGGATCAGGACGTCAGTCACTACTTTGCGCCTGTCATTGGCATTGACACCTCGCCGGTCCATTCGAAGGCGACCGTCGCCTGGACAAAGCACTTGGTCGCCGGCGAGGTCATGCCGTATGCGGTGAGCCTGTGTCATTGGATGCACGTGGCGTATGACACGGACGTGTTGTTGGACGGTGGAACCAACGCCAGCGTCGGCGGACAGGGCGGCAAAGGCGAGATCGAGGCTTGGAAGAACTTCAAGAACGAGACGGAGTTCGACGCCCTTCCCGAAAGCACCTGGACCCCCTGCACTGGCGGAGTGAACACGCCGCCCGAAGCCGTGGAGTACGACAGCAGCGGTCGGACCGTCCACGACGGGCTTTGGTTCTCCGAGGGGGGCTGCAGCAACAACATCAGCAATACGCGCGTGTCGCTGGAGTTGGGTGAGGTGGTGTGCGGAAGCACACTCAACGGCAACCAAACCGGTGCCGCGGAATATGCGCCGGAGTTGGACGAGATCATTCCGCTCGCCGTCTACGCACCCAAGATCAACTGGGCCTACGGCGGCCTGTGCGCGGCGGAGGACGGGACGCTTGGCGCTTGTCCGAGCTTCACCGGCAGTACGCCTTTGTTCGAATTGGAGATCGTCGGCTTCGTCCCGTTCAAGGTCCTTGGCTGCCGCCTCGGCGGCCCGGGCGGCACCATCCACAACTGCGGCGGCGACGATCCTGACGGCCTCGGCATATTCGGACAGTTCGTCACGACTGCCGAGGGGTGGGACGGTGACTTCGAGTACGGCGAAACCGGCAACAACTTCGGCGCGGTGAAGGTCGAACTCGTCGAATAGTGGCTGCGTCTGGACCTAGTAGGGCTAACTCAGAACCCGTGTCTTCTCTGGCACACAACGAAAGCGATGTGGCATGAAGAGAAAGGTGTTCGCGATCCTGTTCGCGATCCTGTTCGCGACGATCGGATCCGGGCTCCTCGTGCTGTACGCCGAATCGGCGGATGAGCGTGCGCTCGGCGACGCCGAACTGGTCGACGTCATCCAGGTGACGAAGACCATCGACGCCGGCACCAACGCCGACGAACTGGGCGACTCCGTGAAGAGAACCCGTTTGCCCCGCATCGCCGTGGTGAGAGGTGCCGTCGATGACTTGGACGAGATCGACGGGCTCTCCTCGATCACCGACCTGCACCCGGGCGATCAGATCGTCCGTTCGCGGTTTGCGCGGGACGGCGTCGTCGTCGGCGATGCCGAGGCAACCCTGCCGAAGGGCTATCAGGAACTCACCATTCCGCTGACGCAAGCGCGGATCGTAGGCGGCCTCATCAAGCCAGGCGACCGCGTCGGTGTCTATGGCAGTGATGAAAAGGAAGGCGAGGGCTACACGACCGTCATCGAGCACCAAGTGCTCGTCATGCGCGTTCGGGTGGCCGGCGCGACTCGGGACGATGGCGCGACTCCGACCGGCGGCGGCCCCGAGGGCGGCAACTACCTGGTCACGCTGGCGGTGAAGACGCAAGGGGCCATCTTCGACATCGGGTTCCATGAGTTCGGCAAGGTGTATTTGACCAAGCAAAACCGCAACACCGAAAAGGGCCCGTGGCCGGAGCTGGCGAAACTCCCCTTCGGCCAACTCAGGTCCTTCGTCGAGCTGGCCCGCTCAAGGACTTCCCCCAGTTCGGGTGTAAATGAGTGACGTCAGCGTCGAACGGAAGGGCGGCCGCGCCATCGTGGTGGCGTCGCCGAAGGGGGGCGTGGGCAAGTCGACAGTCTCGGCCAACCTCGCCTTGGTGTTGGCGCAATCTCACCCACTGGACGTAGTGCTGGTCGATCTGGATGCGCAGTTCGGCGACGTGGCGTCCCTGCTCGACATCAACCCGGATCGAACAGTGGTCGATGCCGTCGCCGCGCTCGGCGACCCCGTCCTGCTGAAGACATGCTTGGCCAAGCATCCCTCCGGGTTGATCGTGTTGCCCGCCCCGGCCTCGCCGACCGCTGCCGAGTTCATCACCATCGATCAGGCCAAGAAGCTCGTCGAAGATCTCAAGGCGCTGTTCCCGATCGTCGTGATCGACACCGCTTCGGGCCTCAACGATCCCGGCGTCGGCGCGCTGGAGGCTTCTGATGACGCGGTCTTCGTCACCAGTATGGACGTCTCGTCGCTGCGCGGGCTGCGGCGCGAGATCGACGTGCTCGATGCCCTGTCCGTCGCGCCAAGGCGACACCTGGTCGTCAACTTCGCGGACAAGTCGTCGGGAATCGAGGTCGCTGACATCGAGAACGTTCTCGGCGTCCACCCGTCGGCCGTGCTGCCGCGTGACAACTCGGTTGTGTTCGCAAACAATCGTGGAGTGGCGCTCGTCCTTGAGAGAAAGCGTGGCGAGGTTGCGAAGCAGCTTGCCGCCTTCGCCGAGAAGCTGGCGCCAGCCCCCAAGGTCAAGCGAGGCTTACCGTTTCGCCGCCGCAAGGAGCATAAGGAGACGAAGCCATGACGAGTCTGAGCGAGCGCATTGAAGCTGCGCGGATGAGGTCGGACGTAACAGCACCCCCTGAGGAACCATCGGTCGACCCAGAGATTCACAGTCGGCGAGCCGTCGATGACGAGGCGGCACAGCGTGCGTCGGAGGCCTTGGCTGACTTCCGCGAGCGGGCCATCGCGACGCTCTTCGAGCGGCTCACCACGCGCCTCATCGACCCCTCCACAACCGACGCAGAACTCTCCGGCTTCGTGCGCGAGGAGTTGGAACGAATCGTCGGGCAAGAGCAAGCGACTTTGACTCTCGAGGAGCGTAAGCGCCTCATCGATGTCCTGGAAGCCGACGCCCTCGGGCTGGGTCCGTTACAGCGGCTGATCGACGACCCGACCATCACCGAGGTCATGGTGAACGGACACGACCACATCTATGTGGAACGGGATGGCCTCATCGAGAAGACTCGCCTCTCGTTCAGCTCAGAGGCCCAGCTCCGCCGCGTGATCGAACGCATCGTTGCCCGCGTGGGCCGCCGCATCGACGAGTCTTCGCCATTGGTTGACGCCCGATTGCTCGACGGATCGCGCGTGAACGCCGTGATTCCTCCGTTGACCATCAACGGTTCGTCCTTGACGATTCGCAAGTTTTCGAAGACCCCGTACACCGTCGACGACTTGATCGGGTTTGGCTCAATGACGCCAGGCATCGCCGAACTGCTTCGTGCCTGCGTGGAAGCACGGCTCAACATCCTGGTTTCCGGCGGTACCGGCACCGGTAAGACGACTCTCCTCAACGTGCTGTCCTCGTTCATCCCATCCGATGAGCGCATCGTGACGATCGAGGATGCGGTCGAGCTCAAGCTCCAGCAGGAGCACGTCGTCACGATGGAGAGCCGCCCGCCGAACATCGAGGGGGCAGGCGCAATCTCGATCCGCGATTTGGTGCGCAACTCGCTGCGCATGCGTCCCGATCGCATTGTTGTCGGTGAGTGTCGTGGCGGCGAGGCGCTCGACATGCTGCAGGCCATGAACACCGGCCACGACGGCTCAATCTCCACCCTCCATGCCAACTCACCGCGCGATGCCCTCTCCCGGTTGGAGACCATGTGCCTGATGGCGGGCATGGACCTGCCGATGCGGGCGATCCGGGAACAGGTGGCGTCGGCCGTCGACCTCATCATCCACATCACCCGTCTGCGTGACGGCTCGCGGCGCATCACCTCGATCACGGAGGTAATGGGCATGGAGGGCGACACGATCGTCATGCAGGAGGCCTTCGTGTTCGACTACAAGGCCGGGGTCGACGAACGTGGCCGGTTCCTCGGGACCCAGATTCCGACGGGGATCCGCCCCCGGTTCACCGACCACTTCGCCGAACGTGGGATTCACTTCGATCTCACCGCGCTGGGATCTAGCCCGAGGGCTTTTTGACGTGACTCCCGAACTGCAGTGGCTTTCCGATGTGGATCCCAACCTACTGCTGACCGGTGGTGCGGCAGCGATCTTCGTGGCTGCCGCCATCGCGCTGTTCACGGTGACCGGTGGAAGCCGCGAGGAGCAGCGCAGATTCAAGTGGCACCCGATGCATCGCAGCGAAGCCGCGCTGGAGCGCACTTCGGCCTATCTGGTCGACCGCACCGACCAGATCCTCTCGGAAGGGAGGTTTCGCCTCGTGTCGGCGAGGGAATTCGAACTGGCGGGGATTCGCCGACCGCCGGGCGAAATCATCGTATTTGTCGCCATCGTAGCCACGATGCTCAGCGTGGCAACGCTGGTCCTGACCGGACAGGTGCTGCTCGCGCTCATGGCCGCCCTGATCCTGCCGGTTGCCGGACGGGCGTGGCTGACGGTGAAGCTCGACAAGCGCCGTGATCGGTTCGCCGACCAGTTGGACGAAGCGCTGGACATCGTCGCTGCATCGCTGCGCGCGGGGCACAGCTTTCCAACGGCGCTCGACGCGGTTGCGCAGAACACCGACGATCCGATCGCGCCCGAGTTCACCCGAATCATCAACGAGAACCGTGTTGGACGCGACCTCATCGAGGCGATGCACCAGACGGCCGACCGAATGGAGTCCGAAGACTTCCGCTGGGTGACCGAGGTGGTGTCGATCCAGCGTGAGACGGGCGGAAATCTCAATGAGATCATCGGGCTCGTCGCCGAGACGATCCGGGCCCGTAAGGAACTGCGGGAAGAGGTGAAGGCGCTGGCATCCGAAGGCAGGTTCTCCGCGATCGTCCTGATGGCCCTCCCCCCGTTCGTCGGGACCGCCTTTTTCCTGGTCAATCCCGACTATGCCGCTGACCTGCTGTTCACCAGCGTCGGACAAATGGTCCTCTTCGTGTCGGCAGTTCTCTATGTGGTCGGCGGGCTGTGGTTCCGCAGCATTGTGAGAGTGGAGTACTGATGTATCTCCTGGCGGCCGTCCTGGCCTTCGCACTGGCGGTGCTGGCCCTTGCGGTCGGCCTTGGCGTCATCGGCGACGACTGGCGCCGGATGCAGCGCCGACTGAGCGAGGTCCAAGGCCCGTCGCGCTCTGAACGCGCAGCCCAAGCCGGTGTGCGCTTCCAAAATCGCGCCGAGAGCGCATTTGTTCGTTACCTGACGGTACCGACCGCCATCGCCAAACTGGAGCGGAATCTTGTTCTCGCTGGCTCTCCCGACAACTGGCCGTTGGCCAAGGTGATGACATTCAAGGCCTTCGGAACCCTGGCGGGAGTGGTGCTGGCATTCATCTTTCTCACGGGTGAGCGGTCTCTCCTCGGGGTGTTGGGAACCTTCCTATCGCTCTTCGTCGGCTACTTCGGCCCGGACGTCGTCATCCAACGCTTGGCCCGCACCCGCCAGGAGACCATCCAGAGGGACCTCCCCGGTGTGCTTGAGCAAGTGACCATCGCGCTGGAGTCGGGCCTCGGGTTTGAGGGCTCCTTGGCATACATCGGTCAGCGGCACACCGGCCCGCTCTCCGATGAGCTGGTTCGCACCGTGCAGGACCTGCGCTTGGGCCTGAGCCGCAACGACGCGTACCAAGCGCTCGCGGACCGCACCGACGTCCCTGAGCTCGACCGATTCGTTCGTGCACTGGTCCAGGCGGAGCAGCACGGCATCTCGATCAGCAAGGCAGTCCGCTCGCAAGCCAAGGAGATGCGCTTCGCGCGGCGCAAGCGAGCCGAGGCGAAGGCGAACCAGGTTCCGGTGAAGATCATCTTCCCGCTGATGGCCTGCATCTTGCCGGTGCTCTTCGCGGTGATTTTGACTCCGGCCCTCATGCGCATAGCTGACGCCTTCTAGGCGGACACCGCGTCTCGTACGGAACGATTCGCGCTGTCAGTTGCGGCCGGGACTCGGCCCAAATCTCGACATTCCATTCGCCTGACAGGCCGCCGAAGCGTCGGCTACCGTTTCTTGACTGCTGGGTCACATGCTCGCCTTTGAGGCTGGAGTGGCCTTACGACTGCCAAAGGTGACGGGGCCATGGTTACAAGGACTTTGATCGGGCG
>DATFFJ010000270.1:0-3801 GCA_035250065.1 Aeromicrobium sp.
TCGGCGTGACTGGCGTGCCGGCGATCGGCCTCATCGTCGGCGCTGCGGCTGCTGCGTCACCGATCGTCGTCATCCAGGGGCGGGTGGCCCGGCGCTTGCGCGAGCACGCGGAGCTGTGGCCGGATGCGGTCGACAATCTCGCGTCGGCCATCCGGGCCGGTATGTCACTGCCGGAGTCGCTGATGCAGTTGGGCGAGCGTGGTCCGGAGAACCTGCGGCCGGCGTTTGCGCGCTTTGCGCAGGACTACCGGGCGAGTGGACGCTTCGACGACTGCTTGGACCTACTCAAGGCTCGGCTGGCCGACCCGGTCGGCGATCGCGTCATCGAAGGGTTGCGCATCGCCCGCGACGTGGGCGGCGGGGACGTCGGTCGCATGCTGCGGTCCCTGTCAGCATTCCTGCGGGACGACCTGAGGACCCGCGGCGAACTGGAGTCTCGCCAGTCCTGGACGATCAATGGCGCCCGGCTCGCCGTGGCGGCGCCGTGGCTGGTGCTGATGGCCATGAGCTTGCAGCGCGATGTGGTGGGCCGCTTTGCGTCGGCCGACGGCGCATTTGTCCTTGGCGGTGGCGCCATCGTGTGCGTGGTCGCCTATCGTCTGATGCTGCGCATCGGGCGGTTGCCCGTTGAACCAAGGATTCTGGCATGAGCGCGACGGTCGGCGCGGTGCTGGGCGGAGCGATCGCCGCCGGCGGATGGATGATCCAGTCCGGCTGGTCACGGCGTCGTCGTCCGCGACCGTGGATCCGGGTGGTGCCGTACATCCGGGACGTGCGGCCGGATCTGGCCGAAGCCCCGGAATCCAGCCCCCTGCTCGCACAGGCCTCGGCCGGGCTCGATCGGATGCTGGGTGGTCGGCGCAGCGTCGAGCGTCGTCTGGCTCGGCTGGGGTCGGAGGCAGGGTACGGCTCCGTTGAACGGTTCCGAGCCCGACAGCTGCTGTGGGTCGCGATCGGATTCGCCGTCGCCACGAGCCTCGCTCTGCTCGCAGGGAGCCTCGGTCGCGGGTCGCTCGTCGGCCTGATCGGCTTCTGCGTGTTTGGCGCGGTTGCTGGCGCCGTGCTGTGCGATCAGGAACTCTCGGTGCGCGTCGCTCGGCGTGAACGGCGCGTCCGCGCGGAACTGCCAGTCGTCGCCGATCTGCTGGCGCTCGCCGTGGCAGCAGGAGAGTCACCGGTTGCGGGGCTGGAGCGGGTCGTCCGCGTCGTCCGCGGAGCGTTGGGCGACGAGCTCGCCGCGGTCCTCGCCGAAATTCGTACTGGGAGGTCAGTCACGTCGGCCTTCGATGGCCTGGCTGCACGGACCGGCGTGGCGAACGTCGCTCGCTTCGCCGAGGGACTCGTCGTTGCCCTTGAGCGCGGTACCCCGCTCGTGGACGTCCTTCACGCGCAGGCCGCCGATGTTCGGGAGTCGGCCCGGCGAGACCTGATCGAAACCGGCGGCCGACGGGAGGTGGCGATGATGATCCCGGTGGTCTTCCTGCTCCTCCCGGTGACGATCGTCTTTGCGTTCTTCCCCGGATATGTCGGCCTACACCTGTCGTGAGGAGACCCATGAGCAAACCCATCCCAACCGATCGTCAGCGCTGGGAACGTGATGAACGGGGTGATGTTCCCGGCTGGGTCATGATCACCGTGATGAGCGCCGGGCTTGTGGCGATCCTCAGTTCGGTCGCCGGCCCACGGCTGAGCACCATGCTCCAGAATGCGCTGTCTGCGGTTGGCGGCTGACCGAGCACGCGAGCGGGGCTCGGCCGTCGTGGACTTCGTCCTCGTCATGGTCCTGTTGGTGCCCATCGTCTTGGGCATCGTGCAGACCGGCCTCGTTCTCCACGTGCGCAACACGTTGACCGCGGCGGCCTCCGATGGTGCCCGTGCCGGCGCTCGGTTCGGATCTGGTCCGGAGGACGCGGCCGAACGGACCCGTGAATTGGTCACGACCGCGCTCGCCGACTCGTTCGCCGATGATGTCTCGGCCCGCGAGATCACCGTGGACGGCATTCCCACGATCGAAGTTGTGATCGCCGCCGACGTCCCGGCGCTCGGCCTGCTCGGTCCGGCGGTCAACCTCCAGGTCGATGGTCACGCTGTGAAGGAGATCGTGCCGTGACTCGCCGTCCTGAAAGCGGCACCGCATCAGTTGAGTTCGTGTGGATGAGCTTGCTCCTGCTCGTCCCGTTCGTCTACGCCCTGATCTGCGTCTTCGACGTCCAACGGGCGGCCTACGCGGTGTCCGTCGCCAGTCGATCGGCCGCGCGTGCCTACTTGCTCGCGCCGACGACTGACGTTGCGCCAGACCGCGCGCAGCTCGCGGCGCGTGTCGCGCTGGACGACCAAGAGGTCGACGCCCGGGTTCGGCTGGAATGCCTCCCGGCTGACGCTTGCCGCCAGCCGGGCTCGCGCGTCCGTGTCGTGGTGCGGACGACGGTGGCTCTGCCGCTGACGCCCTCAGCGTTGGGCGAGCGTCTGGGCGGGATCGTCGTCGACTCCAGTCATGTCGAGTCCTTTGGCGCTTTCCGGGCGGCCGACGAATGACGGCGGCTGGGGAGCGCGGCTCGATCACGGTGATGTCGATCGGCTTCCTACTCCTGCTCGGCACCCTGACTGTCGTCGTCGTGAACGCCTCGGCGGCGTTTCTTCAGCGGCAGGAGCTGAACAACCTCGCCGATGGTGCTGCACTGGCGGCTGCGGACGGGCTGGATGCAGCCGCGTTCTATGAGCGCCGGGAGGTGGTGCTCAGTGAATCCGATGTGGAGTCGCTGGTGACGCAACACATCGCTGGTTCCAAGGCGCGACTTACCGTGCTTGAGATTCAAGCGGACCAGGTGCACGTGCGGCTGGCGCGCCCGATGGATCTTCCCCTCGTGCCGCCGGGATGGGTGGCCCGGACGGTGGTCGTCGCCGAAGCGGACGCGTGGCTGCGACGCGCGCCCTGAGTGATCCGCGCCCAGTTAGTCTCGGCTCCATGACGAAGGTCGTGGTGGCCACGGGATATGGCGGACCGGAAGTGTTGGCACTCGTGGAAGTACCGACGCCGGAGCCGGGCCCGGGCGAAGTCCGCATCGCCATGCGCGGCGCCGGAGTGAACCCGTTCGACTTCAAGCTCTACAGCGGCATGTTCGGCAGCGACCCGAGCTCGTTGCCGATGCGGCTCGGCTTCGAAGGTGCCGGCGTCATCGACGCGGTGGGTCCCGATGTCGACGGTTTCGCTGTCGGCGACGAGGTCATGGCGAACTCGATCTCAGGCGCGTACGCCGAGCAGGTCGTCGCCCCGGTGTCCTCGCTGGTGCAGAAGCCGGCAGCGCTCGACTGGCCGGAGGCGGCCGGCCTTCTTCTGACCGGGTCCACCGCGGTGCACGCCTTGACCGCCGCCGACGTCAAGGCAGGGGAGACCGTTCTCCTGCACGGAGCGGGTGGCGTGGGGCTCATGGCGCTTCAGTTGGCGGTCGCCCGTGGGGTTCGGCCCGTCATTACCGCCATACCGGAGCGCCATGCCGAGCTGCGCGATCTCGGCGGCATCCCGGTCGCGTTCGGCGACGGACTGCTGGAGCGAGTCCAGGAAGTCGCCCCAGACGGGGTCGACGCTGCGTTGGACCTCATCGGCTCCGACGAGGCGCTGGAGGTGTCGCTGGCACTGGTTCCCGACAAGGGACGGATTGTCACCATCGCGAACTTCGAGGGCGCCATGCAGTCAGGCATCAAGGCCATCGGTGGTGGTCCTGGCGCCGATCCTGGCACCAATATCCGCGCGGCCGCCAAGTTCGAACTTGCTGAACTAGCGGGTGCGGGCCGACTGAAGGT
>DATFFJ010000271.1:0-6890 GCA_035250065.1 Aeromicrobium sp.
CACCACTGAGGAATCGGGCTTCGAACGCGGCCCACGAGCCGTCCTCGGCGGCCGCCTTTGCGTACGCCCGTTGAAACACCTCGTCCCGTTCGTAATCGGGAACGCAGTTGGTGAAGTGCGCGCCGTTCGGCGTCTCGACGACCCCGTCGACCATCATCCGGCTGATCAGCAGGCGTTGCTCGGGAGTGTCGACGGTGAGTCCGGCGGTGTCGACGATCTGCTCGCATGACAGGAACGCCTTCGTCGCGGCTTGGACGAACAGGTCGTCGAAGTAGGGGTCGGGTCCGAGATAGGTGGCGTTCCCGTGCTGGTCGGCGCGGTTCAGGTGGACCAACGCGACGTCGAGGTTGAGCGCGGGCACGGCGACGAACTCGCCGAAGTCGCCGTCCTCGTCGGCGTACGGGCTGGTCACCGTCTTGATCCACGGGTTGTGCACCAGGACGTCCGACCCGAGGCCGGCGCGCATCGGCAGGAAGGGGAGGCGTTGTGCCGCGGCATAGAGGCCGGTCTGGAACATGCCCTCGTCGAGTTCCACGACTTCGGGGATCGTGCCGTTCTGCCGGGCGCGCTGGAAGTTGGGCTCGAGCGGGACCGTGTCCAGCGACACGAACGCGTAGATGAGCTTGCGGATCTTGCCGGCGCGAGCGAGCAGCCCGACATCGGCGCCGCCCCAGCTGACGATGGTCAAGTCCTTCACGTCGGATCGAAGGAGTCCCCGTACCAGGGCCATGGGCTTCCGGCGCGGCCCCCATCCGCCAATGCCGACGGTCATCCCGTCCTCGATCTCGGCGACGACCTCGTCGATGGTCATCCGCTTGTCGCGCGGTTGTGCGCTCACGCTGTCCCCGCCTTGTCTGTCCCCGCGAAATCGTCTCGAAGCTCGTCGGAGACGCCGGTCAGGTTGAGCTCGAAGGTGAAGCCCTGCTCGAAGCGGTAGCTCTTGTTGACGTCGATCGGGTCGATGCCGTTGAGCGCCTCCTTGGCGGCCCGGATGACGCGGGTGTCCTTGTCTGCGATGTCCGCTGCGATGCGCAGGGCTGCGGCGTCGAGCTCATCGCGCGGGACGACCTCGTACACCGAGCCGAACTGGACCAGGTCCGCGGCCTTGATGGTGCGAGCGGTGAAGTAGAGCGTGCGCATCAAGTGCTGGGGCACGAGGCGGGCCATGTGGGTGGCCGCGCCGAGTGCACCCTGCTTGACCTCCGGGACGCCGAAGTAGGCATCGTCGCTGGCCACGATGATGTCAGCGTTACCGACGAGGCCGACGCCACCGCCGACGCAGAACCCGTTGACCGCGGCGATGACCGGGATGGCGCACTCGTAGACAGCCTTGAATGCGGCGAAACACCCCTTGTTGGCTCCGAGCAGCGCGTCGAATCCCTCGGTGTTCTGCATCTCCTTGATGTCGACGCCGGCGTTGAATCCCTTGCCCTCGGCGCGCAGGATGACGACTTTGGTCGCCATGTCTGCACCGGCCGCGTCGAGTGCGGCCGCGAGGTCGAACCAGCCTTGGACCGGTAGGGCGTTCACCGGGGCATGGGCCATCGTGATGACGCGGATGCCGTCGTCCCGCAGTTCGCTGGTGATGGCAGACATGGGCCCCTCTCTCCGTGCGGTCGAGTATCCAACCAAGCACTTGCTTGGTACTGTATCAGCATGGCGCTGTCGATCGACCTGACCGGACGAGTTGTGCTGGTCACCGGTGGCCAGCGTGGCATCGGCCGGGGCATCTCGAAGGCGTTCGTCCAGGCTGGGGCCACGGTCGTCACCTGCGGGCGGTCCGACGTCGAGGAGCCGCTGGCCGGAACCACGCACTTTCAATGCGACGTGCGAGACCAAGAATCAGTGGAAGCGCTGGTCGACGGAATCGTTGGAGCCAACGGCGGGCTCGACGTCGTCGTCAACAACGCCGGTGGCGCGCCCAGCGTGCTTGCGGCTGACGCGTCCCCGCAGTTCCACGACAAAATCATCGGACTCAACCTCAGTGCGCCACTCCTGGTCGCGCAGGTCGCCAATCGGGTGATGCAGGCGCAAGAACAGGGCGGTTCGATCGTGAACATCTCCTCGATCAGCGCGCACCGACCGGCGCCGACGATCGCTGCTTACGCCGCCGCCAAGGCCGGTCTCGACTCGCTGACCCGCTCACTCGGCATGGAGTGGGGCCCGAAGGTCCGCGTCAACGCCATCGACGTCGGTCTGTGCCGTACCGAGCAAACCGACGACCATTACGGCGGCGATGATCGCGTCGCCAAGATCGAGGCGACGATCCCGCTGGGCCGCATGGCGCGGCCGGACGAGGTCGGCAACGTCGCCGTCTTCCTGGCGAGTGATCTCGCCTCGTATGTCAGCGGTGCCACGGTCAGCTGTGACGGTGGCGGCGAGCCTCCTGTCTTCCTGCACATCAACTAGCCACATCCCAAAGGGGGAGCCCACCTTGTCCCGACTTCTCGAAGGCCGCGTTGCCATCGTCACCGGCGCCGGCCGCGGCATCGGCCGAGCCCATGCCCTGGAGCTCGCTCGCCACGGTGCCAAGGTCGTCGTCAACGACTACGGCGTCACCCTGGCTGGCGAGGACGCCGGCGACTCACCGGCCCACGAGGTCGTCAAGGAGATCGAGGCGCACGGCGGCGAGGCGGTCGTCAACGGCGCGGACGTCGCGGACTTCGACGCTGCCGCCGCCATGGTGCAGCAGGCGATCGACACTTTCGGCGGCCTCGACATCCTCGTGAACAACGCCGGATTCGTCCGTGACCGCATGCTGGTCAACACCAGCGAGGAAGAGTGGGATTCGGTCATCCGCGTCCATCTCAAGGGCCACTTCGCGCCGCTGCGCCACGCGGGCGCCTACTGGCGGGCTGAGGCCAAAGAGGGCCGTCAACGTGCCGGTCGGGTCATCAACACGTCGTCGGGCGCTGGGCTTCAAGGCTCGATCGGCCAGGCGACCTACTCGGCGGCCAAGGCAGGCATCGCCGGGCTGACGCTGGTCGCAGCTGCCGAGATGGGCCGCTACGGGGTGACCGTCAACGCCATCGCGCCGGTGGCCAAGACGCGCATGACCGAAGGAGCCTTCGACACCTCGGCCATGGCCCTGCCCGAGGACAACTCGCCGCTTGTCGCCTGGCTCGCGTCCGAGGAAGCCGGCGACGTCACCGGCCGCGTGATCGAGATCGACGGCTCGGTCATCACCGTGGAGAACGGCTGGGCGCACGGACCGTCCGCCGACGCGGGCCAGCGCTGGGACGCGACGGCCGTCGGACCTGCAGTCCGCAAGCTCATCGCGCAGGCACCAGCTCCCGAACCCGTCTACGGGACGTAATTCAGCAGTTCGTCGACCGACCACTGGTCAGCACCGTGCTCGCCGTACTTGGCGGCGAGCACGGTCCCGTCCCGGTCGATGAGGAAGTCGGCCGGCATTCCCAGATGTGACTCAGTGAGCGTGCCCAGGGCGCCCTTGCCGCGCTGCTGTACATATCCCGCGGCGGTGGCGCCCAAGACCTTGGGCGTCAGGATCGATCGCCAGGACTTCTCGACGCCGAACTCCCGGTACACCTGACGGTCAGGATCGGGGATGACGTCGTAGGGAAGTTCCTCCTGGTGTTCCCGAAGCAGCTCGGCCGTCGAATGGAAGAAGACGACCTCGCGAATCCCGGCTGCCTTGATCTCGTCGAGCCGCACCGTCACGGTGCGAAGGTGGGTATTGCAGATCGGACACCCTGCATGACGGCGGAACTGCAGATGCACGAGGCGATCCGGATCGGGCACCGGGACACCTTGGCCGTCCAGGTTGGTCAAGGTGCGCGGAGCCAGCTGGTCACCAACAGAGATCATGCGCTCACGTTAGTTGGCCAGGCTGGCGTTGCGAGCCTCGGCGGCGGCTCGCGGATCGTCCTCGTGTGATCGCGGACGGCCGGCGCCGGATTCGATCCGTTCGCGCAGGCTCACGGTGATGTAGTGCGTCCACGCGTCGTAGCAGACGTCGAAGCACTCGTCGCCGCGGGTGAGCCCCTCGTGGGTGAACGTCACCTGGGTCTGGCCGTCCTTCTCGCTGATGTCGAAGCGGCCGACGGTGCCGGTCCATTCCTTCTTGTCAGAGATGAAAGCGAGGTAGCCGTCGGTGAACTCCCAGACGACGCGTTCACCCGGGACGAGCTCGGTGATCGACTGCCGGGAGAAATGAAGGTCGGGCACGAGGTAGTACCACTCGGCGCCGACCTCGTCAGTGCGGCCGACGATGTTGCCGGACCACCAGGAGCGGACGTCATTGATGGCGTCGAAGGCCTGCTGGCGGGTGGCATCGACGGTGAAGGTTGCGGTCAGGTCGGACATGGGCGGGTCTCCTTGTGGGTGGCTTGCATGATGCAAGTGACGATATCGAAGGGACTTTCATCATGCAAGTAGTTTGTTAGACTTGTGCGCATGCTTGGCAAGACGTACGACGGCCAGTACTGCTCGGTCGCGCGCAGCCTGGAGGTGGTGGGCGAGCGATGGAGCCTGCTGATCCTGCGCGACGCGATCCTGTCTGGCGTGACCAGGTTCGGCGACTTTCAGCACAACCTGGGCATTGCCACGAACGTGCTCACGTCGCGGCTCGAGGGCCTCATCGAGGCCGGCCTGATGGAACGGGATGCCGACGGAACCTACCGGCTCCTCCCGCCCGGGGAGGACCTGAAGCCGGTGATCCTGGCTTTCGTCCAATGGGGCGACAAATGGCGGGCTCCTGACGGACCACCTGGGCTCTTCACTCACGCCGAGTGCGGGGGGCCGGTGTCGGTGGTCGCCGAGTGCGAGACGCACGGCACGATTTCGCCGGACGAGGTCGAGGTGGCGCCAGGTCCGGGAGCGCCCCCCGAGTGGGTGGCGAGCCGCCGCCCGGCGGCGGTCGGCCATGGCTGAGCGGATCACCTTTCCCAGCATCACCGGCGAGAAGCTCGCCGGATTGATCGACCTGCCTCAGGGTGACGTGCGTGGATGGGGGGTCTTCTCGCACGGGTTCACGCTCGGCAAGGATTCGCCCGCCGCATCCCGGATGTGCAAGCAGCTCGCCGCCGAAGGCATCGGGATGCTGAGGTTCGATAACCTCGGCCTCGGCGACTCCGAGGGCGACTGGGGCGATGGTTCGTTCTCGCACAAGGTGGCCGACACCGTGGAGGCGGCTCGATTCATGAAGGAGTCCGGGCGACCGGTCGAGCTGCTGGTCGGTCACTCATTCGGCGGCGCGGCGGTCATCGCTGCCGCCCGCGACATCCCGGAAGCCGATGCGGTGGCCACCGTCGGAGCGCCGTACGACCCGTCGCACGTTGAGCACCAGTACGACGCCGTTGTCGAGCGCGTCCTGGCGCACGGCGAGGCGCCGGTCCAGTTCGGCGACAAGGCGCTCACCATGAAGCGGGCCTTCCTCGAGGACGTACGTCGTGCGGACCTGCGTGATGCCATCCGCACCCTGCGCCGCCCCCTGCTGGTCATGCATTCGCCCACCGACAACACGGTTGGCATCGCCAATGCCAGTGAGATCTTCAGAGCCGCTCGACACCCGCGCAACTTCATCTCGCTGGAGGGCTCCGACCATCTGCTCACGGCACGCGGGCAGGCGCAGCGAGCGGCCCGGATCATCAGCGCCTGGGCCGACCAGTACCTCGCCGGTTAGGTCGGCTCAACGAACGCCTCGCGGCAGGCGAGGCAGATTCGTTGCCGCTGCCATTCCGCGTGTGCGAGCTTCCAGTCGTCCAGCGCCGCCACCTGGTCGGCCGTTGGCTTCGGGGTGCCCGTGAAAAGCCGGCTGACCTGGATCACGCCACCCGCAACGGCCACGCATGCGAGGAAGAACACCGAGGAAGCGCGGCCGCCGACCAGACTCAACGCGTAGACGGAGCCGAGGGTCCACAGGATGAGGCCGAGGCAGCCAACGGCGTAGAACTGGCCCGCTTTCGTCGCCGCGGCGCGTGGCGTTGGGGGTGCGACTCGCTGGGCGAGCTCGGCCATGGCTGGATCGCCGTGGCGGGCTTCCCACACCGCCTCGACCGGTTGCGTGGCGTGGCTTCCGCACGTCGGGCACGCACTCCCGGTCGCGTCCATGCCGTGAGGCTAGCGGGGCGGCTACGCCAGGCCCAGCCGCCCGGCGAGCTTGTCGAGGTGAGCGAGCACGACGTCGGCCTCAGCGTCGGGCACGCCCCAGATCATCTCGGCGGCCCCGGCCGCCTGCCAGTCGGCCAGATCCTCCTCGGTCGGCCGTTTCGCGACGAGAATCCGGACTTCCGGCTCGCCGTCGCGCCCGGCCTCGGCCCATTCCTTGCGGAGCAGGGCGGCTCGGCCGGAGATGTCGGTTTCCTGGGGCGTCGTCATCCAGCCGTCGGCGTTCTTCGCAATCCATTTCATGGTCTGCGGACCGCCACCGGCGCCGACGACGATGCGGATGTGGTCCTGGACCGGCTTCGGGTATGCCCACGAGGGCCCGAACGACACGAACTCGCCGTCGTACGCGGCCTCCTCCTCGGTCCAGAGCGCACGCATGGCGCCGAGGTACTCGGCGAGGGCGGTGCGCTTGCGGTCGCCGGGGATGCCGTGGTCCGCGAGCTCGTCGGTGTTCCAGCCGAACCCGACTCCGAGCGAGACCCGGCCGCCGGAGAGGTGATCGAGCGTGGCGATCGACTTGGCCAAGGTGATCGGGTCCGACTCAACGGGGAGTGCCACGGCGGTCGACAACCCGATCCGGGACGTCACGGCAGCGCAGGTGGCCAAAGACACCCACGGGTCGAGCGTCCGCAGATAACGGTCGTCCGGGAGGTCCTTGCCGCCGGTCGGATGGAGTGCATCGCGCCGGACCGGGATGTGCGTGTGTTCCGGGACGTAGATGGTGTCGAAGCCGCGCTCCTCGGCCGCGACCGCCAGGTCGG
>DATFFJ010000272.1:0-6604 GCA_035250065.1 Aeromicrobium sp.
CCACGGTCCCCCTTGATGAAGCCTTGGCCAAGGCAGTGGTCGACGTTTCCGGCCGTCCGTACTTCGTCGGTGGTGGCGAACCCGCCACCCAGGCGACGGCCATCATCGGAGGCCAGTACAGCGGCTCGCTGACCGCCCACGTGTTCGAGTCGATCGCGCACCACGCCGGCATCACGCTGCACGTCCAGCTCTTGGGCGGCCGCGACCCGCACCACATCGCCGAGGCGCAGTTCAAGGCCGTCGCACGCGCGCTGCGCGACGCAGTGGCGCTTGACCCGCGTGAAACCGGGATCCCGTCCACCAAGGGAGCCCTTTGATCCGCACCGCCCGCGTGCGCAGCACGCAATGAGCACTGTCGCGGTCCTGGATTACGGCTCGGGCAACGTGCGTTCCGCCGTGCGCGCGGTGGAGCGGGCCGGTGCTGAGGTGGTCCTGACCGCAGATTCCACCGTCGCCGAACAAGCGGCGGGCCTCGTCGTGCCCGGTGTCGGGGCCTTCGAGGCCTGCATGACCGGGCTTCGCTCGGTGGGCGGCGAACGCATCATCGACCGTCGGCTCGTCGCCGGTCGTCCCGTGCTCGGCATCTGCGTCGGCATGCAGATCCTTTTCGCCGACGGCATCGAGCACGGCGTGCACAGCGATGGTGCTGGCCAGTGGCCCGGAACCGTCGAGCTCCTGCAGGCGCCGATCATCCCGCACATGGGCTGGAACACCGTCATGCCGGGTGACGGCTCGCAGATGTTCGACGGCATCGCGGGGGAGCGGTTCTACTTCGTGCACTCCTACGGGGTTCGAGCGTGGAAGCTGGACGCCCCTGATGCGATTCGACCGCCGGCCGTGACGTGGACGGAGTACGGCGGCGACCGCTTCGTCTCGGCCGTCGAGAACGGGCCGTTGTGGGCCACCCAGTTTCATCCGGAGAAGTCCGGCGATGCCGGCCGGCGCCTGCTCGAGAACTGGATCGCAACGCTGTAGCGCCCACGACTCGAGGGTCTCAACTCTGTTCGCGACGCTCGAAGAGCTCGATGAGGTTCCCTGAAGCATCCTCCACGAGGGCTTGGCGCCCTCCGATTCCGTCGATGATTTCGCTGCGAGCCGTGACGCCCGCGTCGACCAGATGAGCGAGTGTGGCGTCCAGTGATTCGACCTCGACCTGGATTCGGTTCCAGCCGCCAGGCGCCGGCATGTCGCCGCCGACGGGCTGACCGGCTCCTCCACCACCGCCCGGGACGTTGAGGAAGAGCATCACTCCGTCCCGCTCCAACGCAGCGAATCCGGGGCCTGGGTGCATGACCACCCGGAAGCCGAGGAGTTCGTAGACCGCGAGGTCTGAGGTCGCGTCGACGATGTACCGAACATTCGTGGACATAGTGGCCACCTCCACTTCGACCGTAAGCCTGATTGCCCATTTATGCAACACTTGTGTTGCAGAGAGGATGAGCCACGATGAGCCGAGTCGATCCGCGCGTCATGCGCTCGCGGCGAGCTGTCCTGGAGGCGGCCGTTGCTGTGCTGGCCGAGGTCGGATACGGCGCATTCACGATCGACGCGGTGGCCCGACGCAGCGGCGTGGCACGCAGCACCATCTATCGGCTCTGGGAGGGGAAGGCCGAGTTGATTGATAGTGCACTCACGACGCTGAATGTGCAGCCGGTCGAACCGACTGAGACCCCAGAAGAGGCTCGGGACGCAGTGCGCGGCTTGCTCCGGCACCTGGATCTCGGCCTGAATGAGGGACCGGTTGCGGCTTGCCTGCCCGCGCTCATCGACGGCGCCGAACGCGATCCGGCCATCCGCAGCTTCCACCACGATCAAAACGATCGTCGGCGGGCTCGCTTGGCAGCCGCGATCAGTGTGACGACCGGACGTGATGCGGACTCCGACCTGCTGGCGCACGCCCTGGCTGGTGCGGTGATGTATGCGCGCCTCATGACGGGCCGACGGCTCAGCGCCAAGCAGCTGGACAAGCTGGTTGACTTGGTGGTCCGGTAGTGGCCGGGCCAATCAGTTCGTGGATTAGGCTCCGCCAGTGGCCAAGTACCTCGAACTCCTGCCTGCCGTGGACATCAAGGGCGGGCAGGCGGTTCAGCTCGTCCAAGGCGTCGATGGGTCCGAGCGTGTGTTCGGTGACCCCATCCAAGCCGCGCTGCGCTGGCAGGAAGCCGGCGCCGAATGGATCCACCTCGTGGACCTCGATGCGGCCTTTGGGCACGGCAACAATCGCGAACTCCAGGCCGAGATCGTCAGACAGCTCGACGTCAAGGTCGAGATGAGCGGCGGTATCCGCGACGACGAATCCCTTGAGGCCGCCATGGAGACCGGCTGCACGCGGGTGAACATCGGCACGGCCGCCCTCGAGCAGCCCGAGTGGTGCGCGAAGGCGATCGCCACCTGGGGGGATCGAGTGGCCATCGGCCTGGACGTCCGCGGAACGACACTGGCCGCCCGCGGCTGGACCCGCGACGGCGGCGACCTGTACGAGACGCTGGCGCGGCTGGACGCAGAGGGTTGCGCCCGTTATGTCGTCACCGACGTGAACAAGGACGGCATGCTGCAGGGGCCGAACCTCGAGCTCCTGCGCGACGTCTGCGCGCGTACGGACGCGCCGGTCGTCGCCAGTGGAGGCGTCACCACGCTCGACGACATCCGTGCGCTCATGACGCTCGTGCCGGTCGGCGTCGAGGGTGCCATCGCCGGGACCGCGCTCTACGAGGGCCGCTTCACCATCGAAGAGGCCTTGGCCCTGACCAAGGGTGAGCAGTGAGCCTCGCCGTCCGCGTCATCCCGTGCCTGGACGTCGATGCCGGCCGGGTGGTCAAGGGCGTCAACTTCGTCCAGTTGCGGGACGCCGGCGACCCCGTCGAAATGGCCAAGGTGTACGACGAGCAAGGCGCCGACGAGCTCACCTTCCTGGACATCACGGCCTCGAGCGCCGGCCGGGAGACGACCTTCGACGTGGTCGGGCAGACCGCAGAACAGGTGTTCATCCCGCTCACCGTCGGCGGGGGCGTGCGGTCGGTGGACGATGTCGATCGTCTGCTGCGCGCCGGGGCCGACAAGGTCGGGATCAACACGGGTGCGATCGCCCGTCCGGATGTCATCGACGAGATCGCCCAGCGATTCGGCAACCAGGTCCTGGTGCTCAGCGTTGACGCACGACGTGCGCGCGACCAGCCCAGCGGTTTCGAAGTCACCACCCACGGCGGCCGCCAGTCGGCCGGGATCGATGCGCTCACGTGGGTCCACGAAGCCGCTGAGCGTGGCGTGGGCGAGATTCTGCTCAACTCCATGGACGCCGACGGCACGAAGAACGGCTACGACGTCGAGATGATTCACGCCGTGCGCGAGCGGACCTCCGTCCCGCTCATAGCCAGCGGTGGCGCTGGCCGAGTCGAGCACTTCGTCGAGGCAATCGATGCGGGCGCGGACGCCGTCCTCGCGGCGAGCGTCTTCCACTTCGGCGAGCTGACGATCGGTGAGGTGAAGGCTGCGCTCCGGGCGGCCGGCCACGAGGTCCGTTAGCCGCAACCTGCGAGAATCGTGCGCGTGAGCTCTCTCGACCCCACGATCGCTGAACGACTCAAGCGTGACGACGCCGGCTTGGTGACGGCGGTCATCCAGGACGCCGATTCCGGTGATGTCCTCATGGTCGGCTGGATGGATGACGTAGCTCTGCATCGCACGCTCACCGAGAAGCGCGCGACCTTCTGGAGCCGGAGCCGGCGACGGCACTGGACCAAGGGCGAGGAGTCGGGGAACTTCCTCGAGGTCGTCGAGGTTCGGCTCGACTGTGACGGCGACACAGTGCTCGTGCGCGCCAACCCAGCCGGCCCGACGTGCCACACCGGGACGCGGAGCTGTTTCGACGCGGATCGGCTCATCTAGGTGACCCTGTCGAAGACGGTTCTCGGGCTGCTCGCGGCGGGTGCCCTTGCCCTGTTTGCCGTCACCCGCGCATGGGCCTCGGCGACGGTCCGCACCCCTGGTCTCCCGACGAACGAGGTGTCGGTCTCCGGAGTCGATGCTGCGCCGATCCTCGCTGGGATCGCCGTCGTGGTCGTGGCCGCTGCGTTGGGCGTCGTGGCTGCCGGTGGTTGGCTTCGTCAGCTCATCGGACTCCTGATCGCCGCTTTGGCCGGTTTCGCTGCCCTTCGGGCGCTCACGCTCAACGCCGGTGGTCCAGCGCTCAGACGCGCACTGACGGACTCGCCCGCATACATTGGGGGCGCCAACCCATCGGTTCAAGGCGGGATCTGGCCGTGGGTCGCGGCGCTTGCGTTTGCCATTGCGTGTGCGCTCGGGGTCGCTGTTCTCGTCCGTGGCCGCACGTGGCCCCACATGTCCACGCGGTATGAGCGGGACGTCCAGCCGGACACGACAGACGAATCCGACCTCTGGCGTGCGCAGGATCAGGGCCAGGACCCCACGCTCGGTGACGGCCCCCGCTAAGGTGTGCCCATGCACGGATCGTCACCTGCTGCCTGGACCGCCGTCCTTGTCGCCCTCGTAGGCATCACCGTTGGTGGTATCGCCCTGATCCCGACGCCGAACTGGGTCCTGTTCTGGATCGGTGTCGTCATCTCGCTCGGGTCGCTCGTCGTCGGTCGCGTCATGAGCGCGGCTGGTATGGGTGCTTCCGACTCCCACTGAGGCCCTTGGCCTAACCCGCGCGGAGCTCCTGCGGACTCCGCTCCTCACCGGCGCGGCTGGGGCCGGATCACTCGCGCTACTCCACGTGCGGGATCCGCACGTGTCCGGCTCTTACGGCTTCTGCCCATTCCTACTGCTGACCGGTCAGCCGTGTCCTGGTTGTGGTGGCCTCCGGGCCATGAACAACCTCACGCACGGTGACCTCGTCGGCGCACTGAGCAGCAACGCGATGGCCGTCGTCCTGCTGGCCGTCATGAGCTTCGTTGGCACGGTGTGGTTCTACCGGCGCTGGCGCGGCCAACCCGCCCCCCTGCTACCCGCTCGTTCACCGCTTCTCTGGGGACTGGTCATCGCCTTCGTCGTCTTCGGCATGCTCCGCTGGACGCCGTGGGGCGCTTGGCTCCGTCCGTAGGACTCAGTATTCGGCGGGCACGAACCCTGCTGCCCCGATCGCGAGGAGCAAGATCCAGGCGGCGAGGCCGACGATCATCAGGCCGATCCCGATCCAGCCAAGGATGATTCCGGCCTTCGCATTGCCCGGCTGTGGATATCCGGCTGCGGCGGCCTCCGCGGTGGCCTGCTTCCCGGTCACCAGGGCGACGATGCCAAGAAGTCCACAGCACAGGATGCCGATGATGCCCGTCACCAGCGATGTCGTCGCCTTGCTGCTGCCTGGGGGCGCTGCCGGTACCGGTATTCCGTACTGCGGTGGCATGCCCGGCGGAGGGGCAGGCGGCGGGTATCCCGGCGGGTTGTTCCCTGGCTGTTGCGGGTCGTCGCCGGCGGGGTACGGCGGCGGCTCGGGTGTGCTCATGCGGGGACCCTAGCGGCCAGCCGGGTTACGGGCCACCGATCGCTACGGTGCGATCGGTTGCCCGTTGAACGAGCGATACGCATAGGCCGTGGCAAAGATCGTCACCGGGATGGCGACGAGCAAGCCGACACACAAGGCGATGGCGCCGGCGATCACGACCAAGATGTTCAGGATCGCGAGCACCAAGGAATCGCCGACGTTGTCGGAGATGAGCTTCACGCTGTGTTTGATGCCGTCGATTGCTGACTTACCTTCGTCGACGATGGCGTATGTCGTGAAGTACGTCAGGAACATGACGATCAGGCCTGGGATGACCAGCAACACGAAGCCGATCAGCGTGGCGATCCCGACCAGGACGCCGGCGATGAGCAGCTGAACGAGGTCGACCTTGCCGAAGGCGCCGAAGAAATCGAACGGCTTGCCCTCCGTCACTTCCAGCGCGGCCTTGGCGGCCACGCCGCCCAGGAAGATCCCCACGACGGACTGGATCAGCTGGGCGAGGAATTGACCCACGCCGGCCGACTCGAACTGCAGCGGGCCCTGCATGGGGCTTTGGGCTGAGAACCCGCCGCCCATGGCCGCACCCAAGAATCCGATGATCAGCGTGATCGCGAGCATGGTGAGCATCGCAAGAATCACGGCGCCGACGTTCTCGCTGAACTTACGCCAACCCCACGTGATCGCTTCGGGAGCCGAGAAGCCCTGCGCTGACGACGGCGGCGCCGGCGGGGGAGGCGGGGGAGGCGGCGGCGGGACTGAGCCGCTGGATCCGCCCGGAGTATCTGGGGGTGGCGGAACGGAGCCGTAGGAGGGCATCTCGCCGGAAGACTCGGGGGTCGAGTCGCCTGAGTTCGCAGGAGGTTCAGGTGTGCTCATGTCGGGACCCTAGCGGCCACCGGGGCCCACCGGCTAGAACTCATGAGGGGGCATCGGACAGTCGCTACCGTGAGATGCCCAGACGTCAGGAGAACGCCATGAGTGACATCCCGCCGCCCCCGGCACAACCTGCCTACGGGGGTGCCGCGCCGCCACCGCCCCCGCCCGGGCCGGATTACGCGTCGTGGCTGAGCCGGGTCGGTGCGAATCTCCTGGACGGACTCGTCGGCTTCGCCGTCGCCATCCCGCTGATGGCGCCCGGGA
>DATFFJ010000273.1:0-2169 GCA_035250065.1 Aeromicrobium sp.
GCCGCCGCGATCTTCTTCTTCGCCCGGGTGATCCGCTGCGCCATCGTGGTCTCGGGCACGAGGAACGCCTGCGCGATCTCAGCCACAGTCAGCCCACCGAGGAGGCGGAGCGTCAGCGCGACCCGCGCCTCCGGTGCGAGCGCCGGGTGGCAGCACGTGAACAGCAGCCGCAACCGGTCGTCCTCGACCGGTCCGGTGTGCTCGTGGGGCGTGTCGTCGTAGTACATGAGGGCCGCCTGGTGCTTCGCGTCGCGCTGCTTCTCGCGGCGGATCCGGTCGATCGCACGGTTGCCGGCGGTGGTGGTGAGCCAGCCGCCGGGGTTGGGAGGTACGCCGGACTCCGGCCACCTCTCCAACGCGGCCACGAGCGCCTCGCCCGCCGCCTCCTCAGCGATGTCGATGTCACCGAAGCGGCGAACCAGGGAGGCGATCAGGCGACCGTACTCCTCGCGGAAGACCCGCTCTACGGCCGCCGTCCCGCCCGGCATCGATCAGTCCTCGTCCGGGCCGGCTCAGGCGAGCCCGTCGAACGGACGGACCTCGACCTTGCCCCGGCACGCCTTCGACCCCTCGGCCGCGAGCTTGAGCGCTACGTCGAGGTCGGGTGCGTCGACGACCCAGAATCCCCCGATGACCTCCTTGGTCTCGAGGTAGGGGCCGTCGGTCATCACCGGCGTCTCACCCTGGCCGTCGACGACGGTCGCGGTCGATGCCGCCTGGAGCCCACCGGCGAAGACCCAGTAGCCATCGGCGCGGAGCTTGTCGTTGAAGACACCGGTCGCGGCGAACGCCTCCTCCATCTCCTCCTTGGAACCGTAGCTGCCGAACTCGTCCATCTCGGCGGGGCCGTGCACGGTCAACAAGTAGTGCGTCATCGAACTTCTCCTCAGTTCCGGGCGGTCCCGATGACCGCCTTCTGCTCACACCACGATCGGCACTCCCCCAATACGACAACCTGCCACAGAAGGCTTCCGGCGTGGGGAGCATCCGGGAGTGGCTCGTCGCTCACCGAGGGGAGCCCCAAAAAGGCTGAAGCCCGGGGAGTGCGAGACCACACATCTCGCACTCCCCGAGCTCAGTCCGTGGTACGACGTACCCGGCGAAGGTCAGCCCACGTGCACGCCGCGGAACATCCCCATCATGACGTGCGGCATGTTGCCCATGTCGGTGTCCGGCCACCAGCAGACGAGCACGTAGTCACCGGCCGGCAGGTCGTAGCGCAGCGACATGGCATGGCCTGCCCCCACCACACCGCTCTCGGTGCCGACGTCGAAACGAACCGGGGGCGCCGTCTCGTTGCCCTTCTTCAGCTCCTCGATCCACGCGGCGAAGTCGTCGACCGTCTTGCCGGCCTTGAGCTTGGCGATGCCGAACATGTGGTTGGCGTCACTGCCGTTGCGGAGGACGAGGCGGCCAGAGGTTGCAATCGACTGCGGTCCCTCCGCCCAGCTGTGCTTGCTGTCCGCGCGCAGCGTGCTGGCTCCGGGCAGCCCGCCGGCGAGCACGGTGCCACGGACCCGGAAGCTGGAGATGTCCTCAGCCTGCATCTGCCGGGCCATCGTGTCCACGACCCAGTAGCGGCCCTTGGTCACCCGGGTCCACATGACCCCGGCCTCGCCGGGGCGCGAGCTGACTCCACCGATCAACGTGATGTTGCGCTCGAACCGCTTCATCACCTTGGCGTTCTCGAACATCCGGTTGGCGTCACGAGCGGCCTCAGCCTTGGTGTACCCGCGGCGGGCGCTGAGGATCTGGAAGGCTGCTGCCTTCTCCGAGCGCACCACGAACCGGTGTACGCCCGGCTGAAGCTCATCGGTCATCTTGACTTCGTGCTGCGAGTTGATCCGCACCTTCGCGGTGTGCCCTTCGGCGGTTTCAGCGGTCGCGGGCCCGGAAACGGCCAGGCCGGAGACCGCAAGTGCGGCTGCGAAGAGACCACCGAACATACGGCGGCGAACGGAATGGGTCATGTTGCTTCCCCTTTTCGGAAAATCGGCGCAGGGGGAACGAAACCCCCGAATGGAAGAACCATCACGGACAGCGCACAGAACGAGGAGATCGACACTCAGTAACCACCCGATCGGGTACCTGAAACTGGCCCGATCGGGTCATAAGCGGGCGAACCGGCCTCAACACGAGCCACATCGCAGGCCGGCCGACGCACCTTGA
>DATFFJ010000274.1:0-10030 GCA_035250065.1 Aeromicrobium sp.
CCCCGGCACCCACGCCGCCCCCCGCTCCCGCTGCCCAGGCTCCGGCCAAAACGCCTGCACCCTCGGCGCCCGCGCCCACACCGCCCCCATCCGCGCCAGCCGGTTCCGATGGCGCCAGCGCTCCGGCCGGACCCGGCGAGATCGAGCGTGTCCCGATGCGCGGGGCCGCTGCCCGCACCGCCCAGAACATGGACGTCAGCCTGACCGTCCCGACGGCCACGAGCGTCCGGTCCGTGCCGGTCAAGCTGCTCTTCGACAACCGGACCGTGATCAACAACCACTTGCGCCGCGCGCGCGGCGGCAAGGTCTCGTTCACGCACATCATCGGCTACGCCGTGGTCAAGGCACTCAAGGCCATGCCGGAGATGAACACCGGGTACGCGGTCGACGAGAAGGGCAAGCCGGTCCAGCTCAAGCCGGAGCACGTCAACTTCGGCCTGGCGATCGACCTGCAGAAACCGGACGGCACCCGCCAACTGCTCGTGCCGTCGATCAAAGCCGCCGAGACCATGGGCTTTGCCTCGTTCTGGCAGGCCTACGAGCTCATGGTCAAGAAGGCACGTGACGGCAAGCTGGAGGTCGTCGACTTCCAGGGCACCACGGCCAGCCTGACGAACCCGGGCGGCATCGGCACCAATCATTCGGTGCCGCGGCTCATGTCCGGTCAGGGCGTCATCATCGGCGTCGGCTCGATGGAGTACCCACCGGAGTTCCAAGGTGCGTCCGAGCACACGATCGCCAACCTCGCCGTCTCCAAGATGATGACGCTGACGTCGACTTACGACCACCGCGTCATCCAGGGCGCACAGTCCGGTGAGTTCCTGCGCCGAATCCACCAGCTCCTGCTCGGCGAGGAGGGCTTCTACGACGAGATCTTCCAGGAGCTGCGCATCCCCTACGAGCCCATTCGGTGGGCCCAGGACATCGCCGTCAGCCACGACGATCAACTGCACCGGCAGGCCCGGGTGCTCGAGCTCATCCACGCCTTCCGCGTGCGCGGCCACCTCATGGCCGACACAAATCCGCTTGAGTACCGGCAGCGCAGCCATCCCGATCTCGACACCTCGACGCACGGCTTGACGCTGTGGGACCTCGACCGCGAGTTCGCCACCGGCTCCTTCGCCAAGGAGCACGGCAAGACGTTCATGAAGCTGCGCGAGATCCTCGGCGTCCTGCGCGACTCCTACTGCCGCACCATCGGTCTCGAATACATGCACATGCAGGACCCGGACGAGCGCCGCTGGCTGCAGGAACGCATCGAGCGCGGCTTCGTGAAGCCGCCGCGTGAGGAGCAGCTGCGCATCCTTCTCAAGCTCAATCAGGCGGAGGCGTTCGAGACCTTCCTGCAGACCAAGTTCGTCGGCCAGAAGCGCTTCAGCCTCGAAGGTGGCGAGACCACCATCCCGTTGCTGGACGAGATCTGCGAGGCCGCCGCAGCCGACGACCTCGACGAGGTCTGCATCGGCATGGCGCACCGCGGTCGTCTGAACGCACTCGTCAACATCGCCGGCAAGCGCCCCTCGCAGGTCTTCCGCGAGTTCGAGGGCAACATCGACCCGCGCACCGTCCAAGGCTCGGGCGACGTCAAGTACCACCTCGGCGTTGAGGGCGAGTTCACCGCGCAGAACGGCGACAAGATCAAGGTCTCCATCGCGGCCAACCCGTCCCATCTCGAGGTCGTCGACCCGGTTCTGGAAGGCATCACCCGGGCCAAGCAGGACCGACTCAACCGTGGGGCCGAGTACCCGGTCCTGCCGGTCCTCGTCCACGGCGACGCGGCCTTCGCCGGACAGGGGGTCGTCGCCGAGACCCTGCAACTCTCACAGCTGCGCGGCTACCGGACCGGCGGCACGATCCACGTCATCGTCAACAACCAGGTCGGCTTCACCACCGCGCCGTCGTCGTCACGTTCGTCGACCTACTGCACCGACGTGGCACGCACCATCCAGGCGCCGATCTTCCACGTGAACGGCGACGACCCGGAAGCCTGTATCCGGGTCGCACAACTGGCCTACGAGTACCGGACGACCTTCAACAAGGACGTCGTCATCGATCTCGTCTGTTACCGGCGTCGCGGCCACAACGAGGGCGACGACCCGAGCTTCACGCAGCCGCTCATGTACGACGCGATCGCGCAGAAGAAGTCGGTACGCAAGCTGTACACCGAGGCCCTCGTCGGCCGCGGCGACATCACCCTGGAAGAGGCCGAGGCTGCCTTGGCCGACTATCAGGCACAGCTCGAGCGCAACTTCGCCGACGTCCGCGAGGACGTCGAGGAGTCCGGCTACACGCGCACGCCGGACTACCCCGAGAAGCCCGCGACCCGGTTGGAGACCGCGATCTCGCCCGAGACGATGAAGGCCGTCGCGGACGCCTACACGAATGTTCCCGAGGGCTTCACCGTTCACCCCAAGGTCTGGCCTCAACTGCAACGACGCGCACAGTCGATCAGCGCCGGCCCGATCGACTGGGGCACCGGCGAGATCCTCGCCTTCGGGTCGCTCCTGCTCGATGGCCGGCCGATCCGGATGGCCGGCCAGGACTCGCGTCGCGGCACGTTCTCGTCGCGGTTCGCGACGATCATCGATCGCAACACCGCCGATGAATGGACGCCGCTGTCCCACGTGGGTGAGGACCAGGCGACCTTCTACATCTACGACTCGCTCCTCAGCGAGTACGCCGCACTCGGCTTCGAATACGGCTACTCGGTGGCCAGGCCAGAGGCGCTGACCGTCTGGGAGGCTCAGTTCGGCGACTTCGTGAACGGCGCACAGTCCGTCATCGACGAGTACATCTCCTCCGGTGAGACCAAGTGGGGCCAAAAGTCCGGCGTCGTCATGCTCCTGCCGCACGGCTACGAGGGCCAGGGGCCAGACCACTCCTCGGCCCGCATCGAGCGATTCCTGCAACTGGGCGCCGAAGATGCGTTGACGCTCGCCCAGCCCTCGACCCCCGCGTCGTACTTCCACCTCCTGCGCAAGCAGGCGCTGGAGACCGAGCACCGTCCGCTCATCGTCTTCACGCCGAAATCGATGCTGCGGAGCAAGGCGGCTGCGTCACAGCCTGACGACTTCACCTCCGGTGGGTGGCGCCCAGTGATCGGCGATGACTCGATCGACGCAGGACTCGTCGAACGCGTGCTGCTGTGCTCGGGCAGGGTCACCTGGGACCTGGTCGCCGAGCGAACGAAACGCGAAGACCAGCGCACCGCGATCATCCGGCTCGAGCAGCTGTACCCGCGCCCGCTCGCCGAGATCAACGAGATCCTCGCCACCTACCCCAACGCCACCGAGGTGCGCTGGGTCCAGGACGAGCCGGCGAATCAGGGTCCGTGGCCGCACATCGCACTGCACTTCCCGGGCAACCTGGAGCGCAACCTCCCGCTCCGGCTCGTGGCGCGGCCTGAGTCGTCGACGACGGCGGTGGGTTCGCATCACCGGCATGTCGAAGAGCAGGAAGCACTCATGGCGCAGGCTTTCGCCTGACCCTTCGACAGGCTCAGGACAAGCGTGTATTTCACGGACCGAGGAATCGAGGAGCTCGCCGCCCGGCGCGGCGACGAGGACGTGTCCTTGGCCTGGCTGGCGGATCGGCTGAGCGAGTTCGTCGACCTCAATCCCGAGTTCGAGGTGCCGATCGAGCGGCTGGCCACCTGGCTTGCCCGGCTCGACGACGAAGAAGAGTAGGCACCGCGGACCCGGGTACATGTGACGAAGAAGGCCACACCCGGGGGTGTCTCATATGCGCATCTTGGCGCGTTCCACCATTCTGACCACGATCTCGCTGGCGGCAGCCGGCCTCGTCCTGACCGCCTGCGGGCCAGACCCCGGCGAGAGCGAGTCGCCCAACACCGAAGACGACCACGCGACCGGCGCGCCGACCGAGACCATCCCGACCACCGCGGGGATCCCGACAAACGCGTCGGTCCAGGCCTTCTGCGAGGCGTTCAAAGGTGGCGACACCACCCTCGCCGGCGTCAACACGACAGGCGAGGCGGCCGACGCCTACGAGGACCTGCTCGACAACCAACGCGAGGTCGGAACGCCGGCGAACATGCCCCAGGAGACACAACAGGTCTTCATCGCCTACATGCAGACCGGTGCCGATTTCGTCGCTGCCCTCCGCAGGCTTCCGGAAGACTCCCCAGTTTCGAAGATGCGTACCGACAAGGAGTTCTACGAGGCGTGGGGCGGCAAGCTCGAAACCCCGAAGGAGCTGCGGGACTACGCGGACGAGAACTGCCGATAGTTCAGAGCGTCAAGACGATCTTGCCGAAGACGTCACCCGACGCCACCCGCTCGAGGCCGGCGGCCGCCTGGTCCATGGGTGTGATCTGGTCGATCAGGGGCCGCGCCCCGGTGACGTCCAGGAACTCGATCAGTTGACGCAGCTCGGCCCGCGAGCCCATCGTCGAACCAGCGACGTTCTTCTCCTGGAAGAAGATGCGCATCAGCTCGGCGTCCGGCGGGTTCGGTCCGGATGTCGTCCCGCTGATCACGATCGTGCCTCCCGGCTTGACCGACTTCACCGAGTGTGACCAGGTCGCCGCGCCAACGGTCTCCATCACGGCGTCCACCGGCTGGGTGAGTCGGGCGCCGGACTCGACGGCCTCATAGGCACCCAGCTCGAGTGCCCTGTTTCGCTTCTCCTCGTCCCGGCTCGTCGTGAAGACCCGGAAACCGGCTGCCCGTGCCAGAACGATGAGCGCGGTCGCCACGCCGCCGCCCGCGCCCTGAATCAGGACCGAATCCCCCGGCTTCAGTCCCGACTTCGTGAACAGCATCCGGTATGCCGTCAGCCATGCCGTGGGCAGGCAGGCGGCCTCGGCAAAGGAGAGACTTGAGGGCTTCGGCAGCACGTTCTGCCGCGGGACGGCGACCTTCTCGGCAAACGTTCCCTGGAACCGCTCGGACAGCAGCGACCGCTTCGGGTCGTGCAACTCGTCGCCCGTCCACGCCGGATCATTGATGACCGCGTGGACGATGACCTCGTTGCCGTCCTCGTCGTAGCCGGACGCATCGCAGCCGAGGATCATCGGCAGCCGCTCCTCCGGCAGGCCGACGCCCTTCAGGCTCCAGACGTCGTGGTGATTGATGCTGGCAGCCTTCACCGTGATCGTGGTCCACCCATCGGGCACGTCGGGGTCCGGCCGATCGCCCACGCCCAGCCCCGCCAGCGGATCATCGAAGTTGGACGATTGGGCGTAGACGGCGAACACAGGCGCTCCTCAGGCGACAGGCGGGGCAGAAGTCCAGCAGGGTTCAGTAAGGCCGACGGGCCAGACCTTCGCGGCGGGCCGTATCCGTCACGGCACGCGCCACCACCGTCGCCACGCGCGGGTCGAACGGCGACGGAATGACGTACGACTCGGTGAGCTCCTCGGGCTCGATCAGGTCGGCAATGGCCTGCGCCGCAGCGACCTTCATCGACTCCGAGATGCCGGTGGCACGGACGTCCAGGGCGCCGCGGAAGATGCCGGGGAACACCAGGACGTTGTTGAGCTGATTCGGGAAGTCCGACCGCCCGGTCGCGACCACGCGGGCGTACTTCGCGGCGATGTCCGGATGGACCTCGGGGTTCGGATTGGCGAGCGCGAACACGATCGCGTCCTCGGCCATCTTCGCCACGGCTTCCTCGGGGATCGTTCCGCCGGAGACACCGATGAAGACGTCCGCGCCCACCAGCGCATCGACCACGGAGCCGGGCTTGGCCCACTCAGCGGTCTTGGTGGCCAGCCAGGACTTGACTTCATCCAGGTTCTCGCGCGACGGGTGAATCACGCCTTGGCGATCGACAACGCTGATCTTGCGGACGCCGGCCGACATCAGGATCTTGGTGATGGCGACGCCGGCCGCTCCGGCGCCGGAGATGACCACCTTGAAGTCCTCGAGATCACGATCGGTGAGGCGAGCCGCGTTGAGCAGGCCGGCAAGCACGACGACCGCCGTGCCGTGCTGGTCGTCGTGGAAGACCGGGATGTCGAGAGCCTCGATGAGTCGGCGCTCGATCTCGAAGCAGCGCGGGCTGGCGATGTCCTCGAGGTTGATGCCGCCGAAGGTCGGCGCGAGCCGGATGATGGTCTCGACGATCTCGTCGACGTCGGTGGTGTTCAGTGCGACCGGAACGGCGTCCACTCCCCCAAACTGCTTGAACAGGACGGCCTTGCCCTCCATGACAGGCATCGACGCCTCGGGGCCGATATTCCCCAAGCCCAGGACGGCCGTGCCATCGGTGACGACGGCCACCGTGTTCGAGACCCAGGTGTACTCGTGCGCCAGCTCTGGATCGGCGAAGATCGCCTCGCAGACGCGGGCAACTCCGGGCGTGTAGGACAGCGACAGGTCGTTGGCGTCCCGCAGCGGCACCGTTGCCGCGACCTCCATCTTGCCGCCGCGGTGCAGCGCGAAGACCGGATCGTCCTCCGGGTCCGGGAGGTCCGGCCGTGCATCGATGTCGGTGGCAACCATCAGCGCAAAGTCCTGTCGGCGCATTCCTGCGGTGCGAACGTTTCGTGGGGCGGATTCGCGAACCGATCAGGTCCGGCCACATGGTGCGCCAGCGTCACGTGGTGCGTCGGCGACGGCGGGTTGTGCCCGACTGAAAGTCTCTCACATGCGATACACGCCTCGACATCGCTGCCCCTCCTGCTGTCGCGACGAGCAGGCATCAGCGCAGGTCAGGCAACACGAACCGACGCGTGCAGTGTGACCGACTCGACACCAAGGAAGTGGGCAATTTCCCTTGTTTGGAGCCGAAATTCTTGACAGCATGGCGTGAGGCAATTGGCTTGCCGTCTGAATTGGCCTGTCAACCCGACAGACCGGACGCAGCCGACAGCCTGTTCACCGGGAAAGGGAGTGAGATCGTCATGGACTGGCGCCATCGCAGCGCGTGCCTCGACGAAGACCCGGAGCTCTTCTTCCCGATCGGCAATACCGGCCCGGCCATCCTCCAGATTGAGGAAGCCAAGTTGGTCTGCCGCCGCTGCGACGTGAGCGAGCAGTGCCTGCAGTGGGCTCTTGAGTCTGGCCAGGACCACGGGGTCTGGGGCGGTCTGAGCGAGGACGAACGCCGTGCGCTCAAGCGCCGCAACGCCCGCGCCCGCATTCGCGCCTGAGTTACCGAGTCACACCTCAAGCTCGATGGTGACGGTCGTGCCGCCGCGCCGACCGGCTTCAAAGCGCAGCGTTCCGTTCAGTTCCGACTCAACAAGGGTCCGGATGATCGAGAGGCCCAGGCTCGCACCAGGGTCGATGTCATCGGGCATGCCCACACCGTCATCGCTGACGCGGACGCGCAGTCGGTCGCGGATCCGGTTGGCCGCGACACTGACTCCGGAGCGCCCCACGGCACCCGGACCGGACGACTCGGGATACGCGTGTTGCGCCGCGTTCTGGATCAGCTCGGTCAGGACCATGGCCAGCGCCGTCGCCGTCTCCCCGGGGATGGACCCGAAGCTCCCGATCCGCTGACCTGTGACCTTCCCACCCTCGCCGTCGCCGGCGACGTCGAGAACGGAGCGCAGCAGCCGGTCCGCGACGTCGTCAAAGTCAACCGTCTCGTCGAAGGACTGGCTCAGCGTCTCGTGGACGAGCGCGATCGAGCCCACGCGGCGCACGGCGTCCTCAAGCGCCTCGCGCGCTGCCGGCTCGGCCATGCGCCGACCTTGCAACCGCAGCAACGCGGCGACGGTCTGCAAGTTGTTCTTCACCCGGTGATGGATCTCGCGGATCGTCGCTTCCTTGGAGACGAGCTGGCGCTCCCGCCGACGCAACTCGGTGACGTCACGCAGGAGGACGATCGCCCCGACCGGACGGCCTTCCGGAGACAGCGGAATGAGCCGCAGCGCCACGGCGACATCATCGTTGGTGATCTCGGCCTCGCCCGGCTCGCGGCCCTGGAGAAGGCCGCGGACGCCACGATGCGTCGGGCGTCCATCAACGAGCTCGGCGGTGACGGCGCCCAGGGCGGCTCCCTCGAGGTCGCCGACGAGCCCGAGCCGCCGGAACGCCGACAGCGCGTTGGGACTCGCGTACTCGACAACTCCCGTCGCCGCCAGCCGGATGAACCCATCGCCAACCCGCAGCGAATCGGCCACATCCGACCGGGCGCCGACGAACGGGAAGGCGCCCGCGGCGATCATGGCCAGCAGATCATGAGCCGAAGAACGGTACGCCGTCTCCAGCGCGCTCGTCGTCCGGCCCTCATGTCCCGCGGCGCGGACTTCGATCGTCGCGCACGCCCGACCGCCATGGACCACGGGGACGGTGTGCTCAGCGTCGGCGTCAGCGACAACATCGGCGGGGCGAAACGAGCCGGCGACGTCCTCCAGCAGCGTGGTCGGGCCCGTGGTCGGCCGGATCTGCGCGGCCGCCCATTGCCCCCTCTCCTCAGCGTCGGGCACCCACAGGACGAGATCGGCGAAAGCCAGATCGGCGACGATCTGCCAGTCCGTGACGACCGCGTGCAACCACGCGATGTCGTCGGGCCGCAGGGCCGTCCGGCTGCGGGCAATCTCGTCCAAAGAGGGCATGGTCAAGAGCCTAGTTATCCACGGACGGTGCAACCTCGCGCGGCGCGGCGATTATGGTGGATGCGATGTCTCAAGTTCACTGGGCTCCGGCCTATTGGCAGCGCGTCCTTCAATCGAACCGCGCCCTGCCGGATGACCGCCCGCTGGACGAGCTCACCGCCGAGCTGGTCGAGATGCTGGGACATCCCAATCCGCGGCTGCGCGAGGACATTGCCTACCCCATCCTCACCGCATGGCTCGATCAGGGCGTCTACGACGACTTGCTGCCGGGCTTGGGCAATGGGCTCGTTCCGGGTCTGCAGTACGGCCTGGGCCACGACGGTGACAGCTCGGTCATTCGTCGCAGCTACAGCGCGCTGATGCTCGCCGAGATCCTTGGCCGGGACAACGACCAGCAGCTGCTCAGCGCTGCCTCGGTCCTGGAGTGGGGCGATCGGGCAACCAGCTGGTACGTGCGGGAGCAGGACCACCGCGGCTGGATCCCCGAGCAGGGCTGGGCGCACGCCATGGCGCACGGTGCGGACCTGCTCGCCGCCCTGGCCCGCTCACGACACTTCGGCCGCCTCGAACTCACCGTCCTGCTCGACGTCGTCGCCGACCGGGTCCTGACGCCCACGTCCTACATCTGGCGCCACGGCGAGGATGACCGGCTGGCGTTCGCCGTCATGGCGCTTCTGCACCGCAACGCGCTCGACACCTCGCTGGTCGAGCCGTGGCTGAAGCGGCTCGGCGAGGGCATCAAGCCGCCACGGACCCGGGGCCCTCTGTCGGAGTGGCCTTCGGCGTCGGCATTCAACACGTCGCGCCTCCTGAGAGCCCTCCATCTTCAGCTGGCGCTGGGCGTCCAAGGCCGGCCCGGCCTCCTCCACGACGCCGAACTGTTCGCCGAGCAGCCGGCCAATCGCGCGGACCTGATCTTGGTGGTACTCGACCAGATCAGGGCCGAGAGCCCTTGGCTGTACCGGCCGACCTCCCGCGCGCAGCCCCTCTCCGACTAACCTCGCGTCATGACCGACGTTGAGGACGTTCAGACTGACGCGCCCACCACCTCGCATGGCGGCGTCCAGGCGCTCGACGTCGCCCGCGCGCACGGCGCATCGACGATGTTCACCCTGTCCGGCGCACATGTCTTCCCGCTCTATGACGCCGCGGTCATCGCCGACCCACCCATGCCGATCATCGACGTACGGCACGAACCGAGCGCGGTGTTCGCGGCCGAAGCCATCGGCAAGCTGACGCGGGCGCCCGGACTGGCGGTCCTCACCGCCGGCCCCGGTGTCACGAACGGCGTCAGCCCCGTGGCCCAGGCCATGTTCGCCGGCTCGCCGCTGGTCGTCGTGGGCGGCCGCGCGCCCGCCGGTCGCTGGGGCAGCGGGAGCCTGCAGGAACTCGACCACCCTCCGATCTTCGAGACGATCACGAAGTCGGCGACGACCGCCCACACGGTGGATGCGATCGCGTCCACCGTGGACGCCGCCTTCGCCGCTGCGGGTTCAT
>DATFFJ010000275.1:0-2721 GCA_035250065.1 Aeromicrobium sp.
AGTCCTCGACCAACGTCGGCATCGGCTCGTGGAGCCGGGATAACGTGGTTGTCTTCGGATCGCGCGGCGGGTCGGGCGGAATCCGCCGGGTCGCCGCCACTGGCGGCATGCCCGTGGATGTGACGACGGTCGACGGGGACCGTGGCGAGAGCCTTCACTCGTTCCCGTACTTTCTCCCCGACGGCCGTCGTTTTCTGTATTTCGTGTCATCGGTTCGACCTGAAACCCAGGGCATCTACGTCGGTTCGATCGATGAGCCACCCGGTTCGCGGCCAGAGCGGTTGGTGGCCACCACGCTCGGCCCGGTGCAGATTGGCACCGACGCCTCGGGAACGCACCTGTTCTTCTTTCGCGACGGGGCGTTGATGGCGCAGAGGTTCGATGCCGATCGCCTGCAGCTGACCGGCGAGATGACGGCGGTGGCGGAGCGCGTCGGCAGCGTCGGTTCGTTCGCGTTCTTCTCCATCGCCGCCAACGTGCTGGCCTATCGGACCGGTCAATCGGCCGCCACCAACCTGTCGCAGCTGAGTTGGGTAGGCCGGAACGGCGAAGCGCTCGGCAAGGTCGGCGAGCCGCTGCTTCTGTCGAGCGGCGTCAATGCGGTGGCGATTTCGCCAAACGGCCGGCAGGCCGCCATCATGGTGTCGCCCACGCCAAGCCCCGACCTCTGGCTGATCGAGTTTTCACGGGGCGTCCCCACGCGTTTGACGTTCAACCTGGCCGCCGACACCAGCCCGGTGTGGTCGCCGGACGGCGCGCGTCTGGTCTTCCGCTCCAATCGCGCCAACCCCGGCGACATTTATGAGAAGGACCTCAACGGCAACTCGGAAGAAGCCATGCTGGTCGGTTCGCCGCTCTCAGACGCACCGACCGGCTGGTCTCCCGATGCCCGGTTCCTGTTGTTCAGCCGGTCCACGACGACGAACGCCACCGACATCTGGGTACTTCCAGCGAAAGAAAAACCATTGCCGTTGCTCGAGACCCCGTTCGCCGAGCAGGGCGCACGGATCTCGCCCGACGGCCGGTGGATGGCGTACGTGTCGAATGAATCTGGCGAGGAAGAGATCTATCTGCGGCCTTTCATCGTCACGCCCGACGGCAAACCCGCCGTCGGCCCGAAATGGCGCGTGTCGACGGAGGGAGGCGTCACGCCCCGCTGGCGCGGCGATGCCAAGGAGTTGTTCTATCGTGATCGGTCCGGGGCGATTGTCGCCGTCGACGTGATCGGGCAAGGCGCACAGGTGGAGACTAGCGTGCCGCGTCGCCTGTTCATGCCTACCCTCGGGACCGGGTCCTTCGACGTGACTGCAGACGGCCGTCGGTTTCTCCTCTCTACGTTGGTGTCGATGCAGACCACATCGCCCGATCCCGTAACGGTGGTGCTCAACTGGAATGCCACGCCGGGCCCGGCACAAGCCTCTCGGAGCAATCGACCATGAATCACGCGTGGCAGTCGGTAGCATTCTCGGCGGTGTTGTCCGTCGCTGTCGGCGCCGCGGCGCAGGTGAAGCCCGGCGATCGTGCCGTGTTCACGGCGGGCACCGCCAAGGCGTCGCGCGGGCAGACGGCCACCGGTGCGATCGAGGTGCCGGCGGGAAGCGATGCCGCACTGTCGATCCCCGTCGCGGTGGTTCATGGCGCGAAGGACGGCCCGGTGCTGGCGCTGCTCGCCGGCGCTCACGGCACCGAGTACGCATCGATCATCGCGCTCGAGAAGCTGATCGCAGAGATCGACCCGGCGCGGCTCACCGGCACGGTGATCATCGTGCCGCTGCTCAACGTGCCCTCGTTTCAGCAGATCGTGCCGCACCTCAATCCGGTGGACGGCAAGAACATGAACCGCATGTATCCAGGCAGCGCGAGCGGCACGCAGACCGATCGTGCCTCGTTCATGATCACGACGCAGGTGGTCGAACAGGCCGATCACGTGATCGACTTTCACGGCGGCGACATCGACGAAAGCCTCCGCCCCTATTCCTACTGGAACCAGACCGGCCGTGCCGCGCAGGATGCGATCTCGAAAGCCATGGTGCTGGCCTTCGGCCTCGACCACATCGTCATCTCACCCGACCGCCCGCGCGATCCAGCGAAGGCGGTCTACTTCGAGAACACCGCCACCACTCGCGGCAAGCCGTCGATCATCGTCGAAGCCGGCCATGCCGGCACGGTGGATGCCGACGACGTGTCGCTGCTCGTGAACGGTACGTTCAGCGTGTTGCGGCACCTGAAGATGTACCCGGGCAAGCCGGCGCCGGTGGCCAACCCGGTGTGGATCGATCACCTCGCCAACGTCGAGAGCGTGCACACCGGCATCTTCTATCCGTTGGTCAAGCGGGGCGCGTTCGTCAGCGCCGGGATGAAGATCGGCTACGTCACCGACTACCTGGGCAAGCCGCTCTTCGACGCCCGCGCCAAGGAAGGCGGCGTGGTGCTCTACGTGAGGGCCGTGCCCTCGATCAACAAGGGCGAGACGATCGCAAGCGTCGGCGTCATCGGAGTTGCCCCGCAGTAAAGCCCGGCTTCTGGCTACTGGCTACTGGCTTCTGGCTACTGGCTACTGGCTTCTGGCTACTGGCTACTAGTAGTAGGCAGCGCCGGCATCTTCTCCTTCGGCAGCCGCGGCAGCAACTGGTCGCGCATCGCCAGGTGATACACCGCTGCCGCAATCACCATGGCCGACTGCTGCGCGTCGTCTTCGATGATGCGCTCGTAGGTATCGAG
>DATFFJ010000276.1:0-5819 GCA_035250065.1 Aeromicrobium sp.
CGGATGGCCCATAGTCAGGCTCTTGAAGTGCGCCAGATCTTCCGGCAGGCGCCACGGCAGGTCGCCGTCGACGCCGATGACGCCGTTGGCCGCCACCGCGGCCACGAGCGTCACCGTCATATGGCGATCGGGGCCTTGATCAGCGGGTGCGGGTCATAGCCGGTGATCTTGATCGAGTCGAAGGTGAAGTCGTCGATGGACGTGACCGACGGGTCCAGCCACAGTTCCGGCAGCGGGCGTGGCTCGCGGGCGAGTTGTTCGCGGGCCTGGTCGAGGTGGTTGAGGTAGAGATGAGCGTCGCCGAAGGTGTGCACAAAGTCGCCGGCCTCGAGGCCCGTCACCTGGGCGATCATGTGGGTGAGCAGCGCGTACGACGCGATGTTGAACGGCACGCCGAGAAAGACGTCGGCTGAGCGCTGGTAGAGCTGCAGCGAGAGTTTTCCGTCCGCGACGTAGAACTGGAAGAACGCGTGGCAGGGCGCCAACGCCATGGCGTCGAGGTCGGCGACGTTCCAAGCGCTGACGATGTGACGGCGGGAGTCGGGGTTCGCCTTGATGTCCTCAATGACCTTGGCCAGCTGGTCGATGGTGGTTCCGTCGGGCGTGGGCCAGGACCGCCACTGGTGGCCGTAGACCGGGCCGAGCTCGCCAGATTCGTCGGCCCACTCGTCCCAGATGGTGATGCCGTTGTCCTGGAGCCACTTGACGTTGGTCTCGCCGGAAATGAACCAGAGAAGCTCACCAATCACTGACTTCAGGTGGATCTTCTTGGTGGTCACCACAGGGAATCCGGCCGACAGGTCGAACCGCATCTGGTGACCGAAAACGCTGCGGGTGCCGGTGCCCGTGCGGTCCGACCGTTCGACGCCCTCGTCGAGGATCCGTTGCATCAGATCGAGGTAGGCCCGCATGTCGGCAGAGTACCAACCACGACCGACGAAGCCGGTGTGCGAAACTCGCTCCATGCGCATCCCAGAATTTGATGCTTCGCCAGCTGAGATCCGCGGTTTCGCGGTGGTTCAGGTGGTGCTCGTCGGGGTCTTCCTGGCGGTGCTGTTCTGGGCGTTCGGGGGCCGCGACGGCACCATCCCGCCGTGGTGGTTGATCGTCCCGCTGCTGGTCGCACCGGCGGTGGCCGCCTTCTTCGCCGAGCGGGTCTGGCTCGAAGCCCGTCCCCTTGATCCGGCTGACCCGCCGGACGAGGTCACGGCCCCAGCCGTGAGCGTGTTTGCCGGCCAGACGCTGCTGAAGCTCTACTTCTGCACGGCCAGCATCATCTTCGCGATCGTCATCGGCTTCGTCTTCCGGAATCACGCCGGCTGGCCCATCCTGATCGGTGGCGTGCCGAGTCTGGCCGTCATGGCCTTCGAGATCTGGCCGTCCACGCGCAACACCGCCATGACCGAGGTCATGCTCGATGCCGACGGCGCCGAATCGAAGCTGGTCGAGGCCTTTCTGCGCTGAATTTGTCGCCGGCAGCCGGGCTTCGCCCGTCCGGCGACGGTCCAAGCGACCCTGGACGGACGTCCGCGACCGGCCCCCACGCCAAATCAGCGTGGGAGGTACCCCCACGCGCCGGATCGCTCAATCAGCGCTCAAGCAGGGACTCGAGGCCGACCGTCAATCCGCGCAGGGACCCGACCCCACGTAGCGCCGTGATGACGCCGGGCATGAAGGACTCGCGGTCGTGCGAGTCGTGCCGCAAGGTGAACGTCTCCCCCGCATCGCCGAAGACAACCTCCTGGCTGGCGACATAACCGCGAGCGCGAACAGCGTGGACCGGGATGCCGGCGACGGACGCGCCGCGCGCACCGTCCGGGTCCGTCGTGGTCGCATCGGGGACAGCCCCAAGACCGGCCGCCGCACGTGCCTCGGCAATGAGCTCGGCGGTGCGAACCGCGGTGCCCGACGGGGCGTCGACCTTGTTCGGGTGATGCATCTCGATCACCTCGACCGACTCGAAGTACTTCGCCGCGTCAGCCGCGAACCGCATGAGCAGGACGGCGCCGATGGAGAAGTTGGGGACGATCAGGACGCCGACGCTCGGGTCTTCGCCGAAGAACGACTCGACCTTGGTCAGCTTCGCCGCATCGAATCCCGAAGTGCCCACCACGATGTTCACCCCGTGATCGACGCACCACCGGATGTTGTCGAGCGCCGCGTCCGGCTGGGTGAAGTCAAGGGCGACCTCTGCGCCCGATGACGTGATGGCGTCCAGCGAGTCGCCGACATCGATCTGTGCGACCACGTCCAGGCCATCCGCCGCCTCGATCGCCGCCACGGAAGTCGACCCCATGCGACCTTTGGCCCCCAGAACTGCAACGCGCGTCATGGAAGCCAGCGTAGTGACTCCATGACGCGCGTTATGCGCAACGCTGCGACGTTACTCGGTGACGTCCGAGGTGTCGCCAGCCGTCTCGTCCGACTTGCCTTCGAGGACCGGGACGAGCGAGAGCTTGCCGCGGTCACCGACCTCGGCGATCTCGACCTGGATCTTCTGGCCGACGGACACAACGTCTTCGACGTTGTTCACACGCTGGCCGCCGTTGAGCTCACGCAGCTTGCTGATGTGCAGCAGTCCGTCCCTGCCCGGCAGCAGCGAGATGAAGGCACCGAAGTCGACGGTCTTGACGACAGTGCCGAGGTAGCGCTCGCCGACCTCCGGCATCGTCGGATTGGCGATGGCGTTGATCGCGGACCGTGCGGCCTCAGCGGCTTCGCCGTTGTCGGCACCGATGTAGACCGTGCCGTCGTCCTCGAGCGAGATCTTGGCGCCGGTGTCGTCCTGGATCTGGTTGATCATCTTGCCCTTCGGGCCGATGACCTCACCGATCTTGTCGACCGGGATCCGGACCGTGATGATTCGCGGCGCGTAGGGGCTCATCTCGTCCGGCTCGCTGATCGCCTCGGCCATGACGTCGAGGATGGTGAAGCGAGCGTCGCGCGCCTGCGTCAGCGCACCGGCGAGGACATCGGCCGGGATGCCGTCGAGCTTGGTGTCGAGCTGCAGGGCGGTGACGAACTCACGGGTGCCGGCCACCTTGAAGTCCATGTCGCCGTAGGCATCCTCAGCACCGAGGATGTCGGTGAGGGTGACGTACTGCGTCTGGCCGTCGACCTCGCCGGAGATCAGCCCCATGGCGATGCCGGCAACCGGCGCGCGCAGCGGCACACCGGCGTTCAGCAGGGCGAGCGTCGATGCACACACCGAGCCCATCGACGTTGAGCCGTTGGAGCCGAGGGCCTCGGACACCTGACGGATCGCGTAGGGGAACTCCTCGCGCGCCGGCAGCACGGGCTCCAGCGCACGACCGGCCAGCGCACCATGGCCGATCTCGCGGCGCTTCGGCGAACCGACGCGACCGGTCTCACCGGTGGAGAACGGCGGGAAGTTGTAGTTGTGCATGTACCGGCGGGTGGTTTCCGGCGACAGCGTGTCGAGCTTCTGCTCGAGGTCGAGCATGTTCAGCGTGGTGATGCCCATGATCTGGGTCTCGCCACGCTGGAACAGCGCGGAACCGTGGACGCGCGGAACGACACCGACCTCGGCCGAGAGCTCGCGGATGTCGGCCAGACCGCGGCCGTCAATACGCACCTGATCGCGCAGAACGCGCTCGCGGACCAGCTTCTTGGTCACCGCGCGCAGTGCCGCGCCGATCTCCTTCTCGCGGCCCTCGAACTGAGCGCCGAGCTGATCGAGGAGGTCAGCCTTGATGGCGCTCTCGCGATCCTCGCGATCAGCCTTGCTGACGATGGTCAGTGCGTCGGCGAGGTCGGCCGCAGCAACTTTCTCGACCGCTTCGTAGACGTCGTCCTGGTAATCGAGGAAGACCGGGAACTCCTGGACTTCCTTCGCCGCCTTGGTGGCGAGGTCGATCTGGGCCTGCGCCAACTGGCGAATGAAGACCTTCGAGGCCTCGATGCCCTGCGCCACGATCTCTTCGGTCGGAGCCTGGATGCCGGACTGGACGAGCTCCCACGTTGCGTTGGTGGACTCGGCCTCGACCATCGTGATGGCGACGTCGTCACCGGCGATACGTCCGGCGATGACCATGTCGAAGACGGCTTCCTCGAGCTGGCTGTGCGTCGGGAAGCCGACCCACTGGCCGTCGATGAGGGCGACACGGGTGGCGCCGACCGGACCGGTGAACGGCAATCCCGAGATCTGAGTGGACGCCGAGGCGGCGTTGATCGCGAGGACGTCGTATGGGGTGTCGGGGTTGAGGGCCAGGACCGTGATGACGACCTGGACCTCGTTGCGCAGGCCCTTCTTGAACAGCGGGCGCAGCGGACGGTCGATCAGGCGGCAGGTGAGGATGGCGTCCTCAGACGGGCGGCCTTCGCGGCGGAAGAACGAGCCGGGGATGCGACCGGCGGCGTACATCCGCTCTTCGACGTCGATCGTCAGGGGGAAGAAGTCGAACTGCTCCTTCGGATGCTTGCCAGCCGTGGTGGCCGACAACAGCATCGTGTCGTCGTCAAGGTAAGCCGCGACGCTGCCTGCAGCCTGACGGGCGAGCAGCCCGGTTTCGAAACGAATCGTGCGGGTGCCGAACCGTCCGTTGTCAATGACGGTTTCGACGGAGGTGATTTCACTCATGAATGTCCCTTTCACAGGCCCCTTGTGAGGCCTGCAGGTGAGGGACGAGACGGCGCGCACCAGAGTGTGCGGTTTCGGTCTTCGATCGAGGCCTTCGGGGGCGCTGCTCCCGGAAGCCACTACCGAGGACCGGATACCGGCTCGTCCGTGGTTTACCTATGTAGTTGTCGTACGAGGTCAGCGACGCAGGCCGAGACGCTCGATCAGCGAGCGATAACGCTCGATGTCGGTGTTCTGCAGGTAGTTGAGCAGACGCCGACGCTGGCCGACCAGAAGCAGCAGACCACGACGGCTGTGGTGGTCGTGCTTGTGCTCCTTCAGGTGGTCCGTCAGATGCGCGATCCGGCCGGTCAGAAGGGCAACCTGCACCTCCGGGGATCCGGTGTCGCCGTCGCTGAGCGCGTACTGCTTGATGATCTCTGCCTTGGGCAGCTCCGCCACAGTGGGGGCAGCAGACTTCTTCGCCATTTTTCTCCCTGGAGGGTGTCGTTGCACGGCGCGCCCGGGCAGGTTCACCGGGGCTCTCTGATTCCGTGGCCGATTTCACGGCGTCCCAAGGCTATCAGCGGGGCATCATGCAGAGCGAATCGTGGTCGTGGACGTAGGCTCGCATGCATGACTTTCCGCCGTTCGCCGTGGCCGCTCATCGCGTCCGTCGGCGTCACGGTGGCCGTGGGGATCGGAGGGCTGGTCGCTGCCAACGGACGAGCGCCGGAGGACCCGCCGCATGCCCAAGCTCCGCCGGCGGCGGCGGAGCGGTACGTCGCCATCGGCGACTCCTTCACCTCCGGCGGGCCGATCGGCGCACTCCAGCCCGGATCAGGCTCATGTCAGCGTTCCAGCCGCAACTACCCCTCACTCGTGGCGAAGGAGTTGGGCTTCAGGTTGGTCGACGTCAGTTGTGGCGGCGCGACGACGCAACACGTTCTCGCCGGATCCCGAGCCGTCCCGGCGGCCCAGGTCGCCGCTGTCAATCCCGAGACCGATGTCGTGACCGTCAGCGTCGGCGGCAACGACCTGCGCATCTTCGCCGACCTCTTGATCACCTGCTTGCGGGTTTCGCGTGCGAACACCGACGGAGCACCGTGCCGCGACATGGCCGGGGACACCGTGACACAGAAGGTCGCTGAGGTGAAGCGCCGCGTGGGCGGTGTCCTGGACGCCATTCGCGAGCGCGCGCCCGACGCCCACGTTCTCGTCGTCACCTACCTCGGCCTTC
>DATFFJ010000277.1:0-12490 GCA_035250065.1 Aeromicrobium sp.
AGTGCCGACTATCGGTTCCGGGCGCGCCCCTTCGACCTGGTCTCAACTCCGTCGATCACCGAGCACGACTCCAGCGGCGCTGCCATCCGCGTCGACCATCGTCGCGGCAGGGTCATGCGCGTCCTCGCCGGCGACGATCCGGACGTCAACGAGGAGTGGATCAGCGACAAGGACCGCTTCGCATTCGCCTGGACGCGACAGAGCGACCGGTTGACGACGCCGCTCGTCCGCAATCCCGAGACCGGTGAACTCGAGGTCATGTCGTGGCCGGGTGCGCTGGCCGTAGCTGCGCGGGGGCTCGCGACGGCGAACGGCGTGGGTGTCCTGCCTGGTGGCAGGCTCACCGTCGAAGATGCGAAGGCCTACGCCAGTTTCGCCCGTGACGTCCTCGGCACGAATGACATCGACTACCGCTCCCGCGTGCACTCGGCCGAAGAGGCTCAGTTCCTCCAGCACTGGGTGCTCGACACCTCGTTCGTCGGTTACCAAGGCGATCTCGACAAGCATGCAACCGATGTTGTCATCGCCGGTCTCGAGCTCGAAGACGAGGCCGCGACGGTCTTCCTGCAGTTGCGCAAGCGCACGAAAGCCGGCGGCCGCATCCGTGCCATTGCCTCCCACCTGACACGCGGCCTCCAGAAGCTCAACGCCGAGCTGATCCCCACCGTCCCCGGCCAGGAGGCCGCTGCGATTGCAGCGTTGGAGTTCGACGGCGATGACCCGGTTCTGTTGCTCGGGGAGCGGCTGGCCGGCGTGCCCGGCGCGTTCAGCGCTGCGCTGGCCCACCAGGCCGGCCCCCGCCTCGGCTGGATTCCGCGTCGTGCCGGCGACCGTAGCGCAGCCGAAGGTGGCTGCCTTCCGAATCTCAACGGCCGCGACGGCCGCGACACTTCCGCGATCCTCTCAGCCGCTGCGTCGGGCCAGATTGGCGCGCTCGTCGTCGGGGGTGTTGAGGTCAATGACCTGCCAGACCCCACGACTGCGCGGTACGCGCTGGACAAGGCCTTCGTGGTCAGCCTCGAAGTGCGTCAAAGCGAGGTGACGGCGCTGGCCGACGTCGTGTTCCCGGTGGCGCCGGCGGTGGAGAAGTCCGGCGGGTTCGTTGGCTGGGACGGCAACTACCGGCGCTTCCCGCGCGTCCTCGAGACGCAAGCGCTCCCGGATGCCCGCGTCCTGCGTGGCATTGCCGAGGAACTCGGCAAGTCACTTCAGCCTGTCCACTTCGATGAGGATCACATCTACGGTGAGCCCACGGTCGAACCAGCGCCGGCCCCGACGCTCGGCAACAACCAAGTCGTCCTGTCGACGTGGAAGCAGCTCATCGACGACGGCCGGTGCCAGGACGGCCAGCCGGAGTACCGCGCAACGGCGCGGCCCGCTGTGCTCAAGGCGAACCCCGCGACCTTGGCGGCCGCAGGAATCGAGCCCGGGGCGACCGCCGTCATCAGCACCAATGCCGGCTCAGCCTCGTTCCCGGCGGTATCTGACGACACCATGGTCGACGGCGTCGTCTGGGCCCCGACCAACAACGGCCAGCACCTGGGTGCGCTCGGAATGCACCACGGGTCGGTCGTGACGTTGACGGCGGGCGGCGGCGCATGAGTGAGCTCTTCGGGCACGAGCCGTTCTGGGTGATCGGCCTCAAATCGCTGCTGATCTTCGTGCTCCTCGTGCTGTACACGCTGTTCAACATCTGGTTCGAGCGCAAGGTCGTGGCCCGGATGCAGCACCGACTGGGCCCGAATGTCCACGGCCCGTTCGGCTTGTTGCAGAGTCTCGCCGACGGCGTGAAGCTGGCGCTCAAGGAGGACCTCTTTCCGGCTGCTGCCGACAAGGTGGTCTACGTCCTCGCGCCGGTCATCGCGACGATCCCGGCATTCATGGCGTGGGCGGTCATCCCGTTCGGACCTGAAGCGCGGATTCCCTTCACCGACGTCACGACACCACTGCAGCTCACCGACCTGCCGGTCGCCGTGCTGTACATCCTCGCGGTGACGTCGATCGGGGTGTATGGCATCGTCCTGGCCGGCTGGTCGTCCAACTCGACGTATGCGCTGCTCGGCGGGATGCGCTCCAGCGCGCAGATGATCTCCTACGAGGTCGCTATGGGCCTGTCGTTCGTGGCCGTCTTCATCTACGCCGGGTCGATGTCGACGTCCGAGATCGTCGCAGCACAGGAGCAGACGTGGTTCTTCCTGCCGCTGCTGCCGTCATTCCTGATCTACCTCGTCGCCATGGTCGGTGAGACCAACCGCGCTCCGTTCGACCTGCCGGAGGCCGAAGGCGAGCTGGTCGGCGGATTCCACACCGAGTACTCCTCCCTGAAGTTCGCGCTGTTCTTCCTGGCCGAGTACGTCAACATGGTCACCGTCTCGGCGCTGGCCACGACGCTGTTCCTCGGTGGCTGGCGTGCCCCGTTCGGCATCGCCCAGGTGTGGCCGGGCGCGAACGAGGGCTACTGGCCGGTCCTGTGGTTCCTCGGCAAGACGCTGATGTTCATCTTCGTGTTCATCTGGCTGCGCGGCACGCTGCCTCGGATGCGCTACGACCAGTTCATGAGCTTCGGCTGGAAGGTGCTCATCCCGGTTTCGCTGGCGTGGATCGTGGTGGTCACCATCGTCCGGCGGCTCAAGACCGACGGCATGCTCAACGAGGAGTTCATGATCTGGGGCGCCGTGGCCGCGGCCATCGTGTTCCTGCTGACGTTCCTCATCCCGGAGCGGAAGAAGACGCCGCCCGTGGCCCGTGACGAGGCGGCGATGGCCGGCTACCCGGTTCCGAAGCAGTGGGAGGAGGACTGATGGGCTCGCTGCGCGAGACGTTGTGGGATCCGATCGCCGGGTTCGGCGTGACGTTCCGGACGATGTTCAGGAAGCCGGTCACCGAGCAGTACCCCTTCGAGAAGGTGCCGACCGAGCCGCGATTCCACGGACGTCACCAGTTGAATCGTTGGCCTGACGGCCTGGAGAAGTGCATCGGCTGCGAGCTGTGCGCCTGGGCCTGCCCGGCTGACGCCATCTACGTCGAGGGAGCGTCGAACACCGAGGAGGAGCGCTACAGCCCGGGAGAACGCTACGGCCGCGTCTACCAGATCAATTACCTGCGCTGCATCCTCTGCGGACTCTGCATTGAGGCATGCCCGACGCGGGCCCTGACCATGACGAACGAATATGAGCTGGCCGACAACAATCGGGCCGACCTCATCTGGACCAAGGAGGACCTGCTCGCCCCGCTGCAAGAGGGCATGGAGGCCCCGCCGCACCCGATGCGTCTCGGGAAGGACGACGGCGACTACTACCGCCTTGACCCGGAAGCCCCGCTCGTCGACTTCGGGGACAAGACATGACAGCGTTCTGGATCCTCGCGCCGCTGATGGTGGTGGCCGCCCTGGGACTGGTACTCGCCCGCAAGGCGATCCACGGGGCGCTCTGCCTCGCCGTGGTCATGCTCAGCCTGGCCGTGCTCTATGCCGCGCAGGGCGCGCCGTTCCTGTTCGCCGTGCAGATCATCGTGTACACCGGCGCGATCATGATGCTGTTCCTCTTCGTGCTGATGCTGATCGGTGTCGAAAGCGCTGACTCGATGCGTGAGACGATCCGCGGCCAGCGCGCGGCCGGCTTCGTCGTCGTCGTGCTGTTCGGCCTGCTTGCGATCGCCGGCGTTGCCCAGACCGTCACCGGCAGCGTCCGCGGCTTTGGCGGCCAGCCGAACGTCGAAGGACTCGCCGCACTGCTCTTCGGCCCGTATGTCTTGGCATTCGAGCTGACGAGTGCGCTGCTCATCACCGCTGCGCTCGCGGCCATGGTGCTCGCACACCGCGAGCGGCTGGGCGCCCGGCCGACGCAGGCTGCGCTGTCGCAGCAGCGGATGCGCGACTACGCCGAGTCCGGAAAGCACCCGGGTAACCCACCGACGCCGGGCGTCTTCGCGCGGCACAACGCGGTGGACACCCCGGCCCTTCTACCCGACGGCTCACCTCTGGAGGAGTCGATCTCCGCGAGCCTCGTCGCCCGGGGGCAACGCCGCGACGGCTACGACGACGACATCGAAACCGTGCAGCAACAGCTGGAGGGCGGGGACAGCGATGACTGAGTACTTGACGCTGTCGATGCTGCTGTTCACGATCGGCGCCGCGGGCGTCCTCATCCGGCGCAACGCCATCGTGATCTTCATGTGCATCGAGCTGATGCTGAATGCGACGAACCTGGCCTTCGTGTCATTCTCCCGCCAGCATGGCAACCTCGACGGCCAGGTCGCGGCCTTCTTCGTCATGGTCGTCGCCGCCGCCGAGGTTGTGGTGGGCCTGGCCATCATCGTGTCCATTTACCGCACCCGCCGGACGACCTCGGTCGATGAAGCAAGTCTGCTGAGGTTCTGAGGATGCTCGACTACGCATGGCTGCTCGTGGCCATTCCCTTGGTCTCTGGCCTTGGCCTCCTGGTGTGGGGCAAGGAGGCCGACCGGTTTGGCCACCTCATCGGCACGGCCGCATCGGCCGCGTCGTTCGTCGTCGGGCTCGGCGCGTTCGTCCAGCTGCTCGCGCGGCCGGCCGACGACCGGACCTTCAGCAAGACGCTGTTCACGTGGATCCACGCCGGGCCGTTCCACGTCGACATGGCCTACACGTTCGACCAGCTCGCGGCGCTGTTCGTCCTGCTCATCACCGGCGTCGGCACGCTGATCCACGTCTACTCGATCGGCTACATGGCGCACGACGCCCGGCGTCGCCGATTCTTCGCCTACCTCAACATCTTCATCGCGGCGATGCTGACACTCGTCCTCGCCTCGGACTACCTGGTCCTCTTTCTCGGGTGGGAAGGCGTTGGCCTGGCGTCGTACCTGCTCATCGGGTTCTGGCAGCACAAGGACTCGGCCGCGCAAGCAGCCACGAAGGCGTTCGTCCTCAACCGGGTCGGCGACGTCGGCATGGCGCTGGCGATCATGACGGCGTTCGCCCAGTTCGGAACCACGGTGATCAGCGACGTCAACGCGTCGGTGTCGAGCGCCTCGACCGGTATAGCCACCACGCTCGGGCTGCTTCTGCTTTTGGGCGCCTGCGGCAAGTCGGCGCAGGTTCCCCTGCAGGCGTGGTTGCTCGACGCGATGGAGGGCCCCACGCCAGTCTCGGCGCTGATCCACGCGGCGACGATGGTGACGGCGGGCGTCTACCTGATCGTCCGGTCGAACGGGGTGTTCGACGCTTCGGAGACGGCGCGGACGGCGGTCGTCATCGTCGGCGTCGTGACCCTGCTCGTGGGCGCCTGGATCGGCTGCACCAAGGACGACATCAAGAAGGCCCTGGCCGGCTCGACGATGAGCCAGATCGGCTACATGATGCTGGCCGCCGGCCTCGGGCCGGCCGGTTACGCCTTCGCGATCTTCCACCTCCTGACGCACGGCTTCTTCAAGGCCAACCTGTTCCTCGGAGCCGGCTCGGTCATGCACGGGATGAACGACGACGTCGACATGCGTCACTACGGCGCCATCCGGGCGGCCATGCCGGTGACGTTCGTGACCTTCGCGCTCGGCTACCTCGCCATCATCGGCGTCCCCCCGTTTGCCGGCTTCTGGTCGAAGGACAAGATCATCGAGACCGCCCTCGCGCAGTCGTGGTGGGCCGGGTTGGGCGCGCTCATCGGTGCCGGCGTCACCGCCTTCTACATGACCCGCCTGCTCGCCATGACGTTCCTCGGGCAGAAGCGGTGGCTCGATGACGTCCATCCGCACGAATCGCCCCGGGTGATGACGCTGCCGCTGGTGGCGCTGGCCGGGCTGTCCGCGTTCGGCGGCGCGCTGGCCATCGGCGGATGGATCACGGACTGGCTCGCGCCCGTCACGGGTGAGGTGCACGAGCACCACCTGCCCGCGCCTGCGTGGGTCATCAGCCTCGTCGTTCTGGCCGTGGTCGCGCTCGGCGTGCTGCTGGGCTTGCGGATGTACGCCGCGCGCGCGATACCGGGCGAGACTCCGGCGGACCGTGAGGTCTCCATCGCGACGAGAGCCGGACGCCAAGAGCTCTACGGCAACGCAATCAACGATGCCGTTGCCGTGCGTCCCACCCGCCACCTGGTCCGCACGCTGGTCTACGTCGACGGCGCCGGTTTGGACGCGTTTGTCACCGGTGTGGCCGACCGGCTCGGCGACTCAGCCGACGCCTTGCGGAAGCAGCAGAACGGGTTCGTGCGCAGCTACGCGCTCAGCATGGTGACCGGTGCCTTGGTCGTCCTCGCAGCCCTCCTGGCGGTGACGCTCGGATGATCCTCACCCTGCTCATGGTCACGCCGCTCGTCGGCGCACTGGTTCTCGGTGTCGTGCCTCGCGCCAACGAACGGCTGGCCAAGATCGTTGCCGCCTCCTTCAGCTTGGCCACCCTCGCCGGATCGCTTGCCCTGTTGGCCCGCTACGACATCAGTGAGGGCGGATACCAGCTCGTCGAGAAGCACCTCTGGGTCAAGTCGTTCGGCGTCTACTACGCCCTCGGTGTCGACGGGATCGGGCTCACGCTGATCCTCCTGACGACGGTGCTGACGCCGATCGTGCTGCTCGCCGCCTGGGACGACCGGCTTCCCGAGGGGCAGAAGTTCCACGGATACCTGGCGTGGATGCTCGGCCTTGAAGGGCTCGCCATCGGCGTGTTCTCGGCGATGGACGCCGCCCTGTTCTACGCGCTGTTCGAGGCGACCCTCATCCCGATCTTCTTCTTGATCGGCGCCTATGGCACCGGCCCACGGACCTATGCCGCCGTGAAGTTCCTCATCTACAACCTGGTCGGCGGCCTGCTGATGCTCGCCAGCATCATCGGCCTGTACTTCCTGTCCAGCCGCGACGGCAGCGCTTCCTTCCTGATCAGCGACCTCGTCGGACTCGAGATCGGGGCCGGCGCGGAGAAGCTGCTGTTTCTGGGCTTCATGGCCGCGTTCGCCATCAAGGCTCCACTGTTCCCGTTCCACACCTGGCTACCGGATGCCGCCGCATCGGCGACGCCGTCGACGGCCGTCCTGATGGTCAGCGTCATCGACAAGATCGGCACGTTCGGAATGCTGCGGTGGGGTCTGGGCCTGTTCCCGGGCGCTGCCGAGTGGGCGACGCCCGTCGTCATCACACTGGCTGTCATCAGCGTCGTCTACGGCGCGCTCCTGGCCATCGGACAGGACGACCTCCGCCGCCTGATCGCGTTCACCTCGGTGTCGCACTTCGGGTTCATCATCCTTGGCCTGTTCGCCATGACATCGACGTCGACCGCCGGCGCGACCTTCTACATGTTCAACCACGGCCTGTCGACGGCTGCGCTCTTCCTCATCGCCGGCATCCTGATCGCCCGCCGCGGGTCGGCGAGCATTGGCGACTTCAGCGGTGTGCAGAAGGTGGCACCGGTCCTGACCGGCCTCTTCCTGATCGCCGGCCTGTCCAGTCTGTCGCTGCCGGGTCTGGCGCCGTTCGTCTCCGAGTTCATGGTCATGGCCGGCACCTACACGCGGTACCCGGCCGCGGCCATCGTCTCCGTCTCCGCGATCGTGCTTGCCGCGCTCTACATCCTGGTGATGTTCCAGCGGACCATGACCGGCCCCCTGCGCGAGGACAACGCCGGAATCCGCGATCTCAACCCCTTGGAGATGGCGTCTCTGGCGCCGGCGATCGTCCTCATGGTCGGGCTCGGCTTCTTCCCGCAACCCCTCTTGAACGTCATCAACCCGGCCGTCGACGCGACGCTGACGCGGATCGGGGTGGGGGATCCGCCACCCGAGACCCCGCACTTCCCCGCTCCGCAGGCTGAGGAGGGTCACGGATGACGCCGATTCAAGCGCCCGTCGTGGAGTACGCGCTGATCGCTCCGCTGCTGATCGTCAGCGCCGGTGCCGTGATCGGTACCTTGGTGGAGGCCTTCGTCTCACGCCAGCGCCGATTCGGCGTCCAGGCCGTGGTTGCCTTTGTGACCGTCCTTGCGACGTTGGCCGACTCGGTCTACGTGTACGTCCACCTGGACCGGCTCCCCGGGGGTCGCGGGCAGATCTCGACCGAGGGCGCGCTGGCGGTCGACGGCCCCGGTGTCCTGACGTGGGCCATGCTGAGCGTCTTTGCACTGCTCTCGTTCGCACTGTTCGCCGAACGCCGGCTCGAAGGTGGGTTGAGCGCTTTCACCGGTCGTGCTGCGGACGCGCCTGGCTCGCCGGGTGAGGCCGAGGCGCGGACGGCGGGATTGGAGCATGCCGAGATCTTCCCGTTGGCGATGTTCGCGCTGCTCGGGATGATGGTCTTTGCCACGGCCAACGACCTCCTGACGCTCTTCGTCGCGCTGGAGGTGCTGTCACTCCCGCTCTACGTCATCTGCGGACTGGCGCGACGCCGTCGCCTGCTCAGCCAGGAGGCAGCGCTCAAGTACTTCCTGTTGGGCGCGTTCTCGTCGGCCTTCTTTGCCTACGGCATCGCGCTGGCCTACGGATATGCCGGCGGCGTACTCCTCGCGGACATCGATCGGGCGGTCGCGGCCAACGCCGAGGGACGTCCGCTGCTGCTCGCTGCGGTGGGGCTCATGTCGGTCGGGCTGCTGTTCAAGATCGGTGCCGTTCCGTTCCACGCATGGACGCCGGACGTCTACCAAGGTGCCCCCACGCCGGTGACGGCCTTCATGGCCGCCGGCACCAAGGCGGCCGCTGTCGTCGCTCTCATGCGCGTGCTCTTTGTCGCGTTCGGTGGCGCGTCGCTGGACTGGCGTCCGCTGATTCTGGCCGTCTCGGTCGTGACGATGCTGCTCGGCTCCTTGGTGGCGATCGCGCAAACCGACGTCAAGCGGATGCTTGGCTATTCGTCCGTCGCCCATGCCGGCTTTCTGCTGGTGGGTATTGCCGGCGCGTTCGCTGCTGCGGGCCGGATCAGCTCGGTGTCGGCCGTCCTCTTCTACCTCGCTGTCTACGGCGTGGCCTCGATCGGCGCCTTCGCCGTCGTCACGCTCGTCCGTGACAGCAGCGGCCAAGGCGGCGGTGAGGCCAACTACCTCGCGCGGTGGGCGGGGTTGGGCCAGAAGGCGCCGATTCTCGCCGGGGCGTTCGCGCTCTTCCTGCTGTCCTTCGCCGGCATCCCGCTCACCAGCGGCTTCATCGGCAAGATGGCCGTGTTCTCCACCGCCCTGTCCGGCGGATTCTGGCCGCTGGTGGTTGTTGCGGTCCTGGCCAGCGCGGTGGCCGCCTACTTCTACGCCCGGGTCATCGTCCTCATGTTCTTCACCGAACCGGTGGGAGAAGGCCCGGATATCGCCGTTCCGAGTCTGCTGACTACCGTGGTGATTGGCGCGGCGGCAATCGTGACTCTCGGCTTGGGACTCGTCCCGGGTCCAGCGCTCGAGTTCGCGCAGCATGCCGGACTCTTCGTCCGCTGACTTGAGGAGCGACACGGTGGTGGATCTGCAGGATCGGGTGGCGCACGGGCTTGCCGAGGTCGAAGCGCATCTCAAGCAGATCATCACCAGCGACGAAGCCTTCATCACCGAGGCCGCGGCCCACCTGCTGAATGCCGGCGGCAAGCGGTTTCGTCCGATGCTCGTCCTGGTGTGCGCCGAGTTCGGCGATCCCCGTCACCCCCATGTCATCCCGGCCGGCGCGGCCGTGGAGCTCACCCACCTGGCGACGCTGTACCACGACGATGTCATGGACGAGGCTTCGATGCGGCGCGGTGCCGAGACGGCGAACAGCCGGTGGGGCAACTCGCTCGCGATCCTGGTCGGCGACTTCCTCTTCGCGCACGCATCGGAGGTCACGGCGACCTTGGGACCGGACGCGGTTGGTGTTCAGGCACGGACGTTCGCGCGTCTGGTCAAGGGACAGGTCCGCGAGACCATCGGGCCCCGCCCCGAGGACGATCCGCTGGAGCACTACCTGAGTGTGGTCGCCGACAAGACCGGCTCGCTCATCGCGACCTCGGCCTACTACGGCGCCCACCTGTCCGGCGCGTCGCCGGAGGTCGTGTCGACGGTGACCGAGTTCGGCGAGCGCATTGGCGTGGCGTTCCAGCTCAGTGACGACGTCATCGACATCGCCAGCGAGGCGGACGACTCGGGCAAGACTCCGGGGACGGACCTGCGCGAGGGAGTGCCGACCTTGCCCACGCTTCTGGCTCGCCGGTCAACCAGCCCGGAGGACGCCGAGCTCGTGCGCGCGCTGTCGGCGCCGATCACCGACGACGCCGAGGTTGCTCAGGTGCTCGCCGCCCTGCGTCAGCATCCGGCCATGGACGAGGCGCGCACCTATGTGCAGGTGAGAGCCGATGCGGCCCGCGAGCTTCTCGCCGGGCTTCCCGCCGGTGACGCGACCGACGCCCTGCATGAGGTCTGCGACCGGCTCGCGCTGCGGACCACCTAGGTCGCCGCCGATTCCACCGTCTGCCGCAGCAGTCGGCGATGACTGCGGAGGCCGTCGACGGTGAAGATGGCAAGGGCGAACCAGACGAGGATGAACCCGACCCACCGCGCCTCCGTCATCGACTCCTTGAAGATCAGCAGGCCGAAGACAAATTGGAGGGCGGGGCCGAGGTACTGCAAGACCCCGAGCGTCGACAGCGACAAACGCGTGGCCGCACCACCGAACAGCAGGAGCGGAATCGCCGTCACGATGCCGGTGCTGACAAGCAGGGCGACGTTCGCCACACCGGCGTGACCGAACGTTCCGCGCCCCGTGGCCTCGAGCCACAGCAGGAACGCCAGGGCCACCGGCGTCAACATGAGAGTCTCGGCTCCGAGTGACTCCAGCGCCCCCAACTGGGCCTGCTTCTTGAGGAAGCCATACGTGGCGAACGACCCGGCGAGGAGAAGGGCGATCCATGGCGGCCGGCCGTGGTCGATCGTCAGGACGGCCACCGCGACTGCGCCGACTCCGACTGCTGCCCACTGCCAGCGCCGCAGGTTCTCGCCCAGCACGAACACACCGAGCATCACCGTCACCAAGGGGTTGATGAAGTAGCCGAGCGACACCTCGATCACGTGGCCGTGGTTGACGCCCCAGATGAAGCCGCCCCAGTTGAGCGCGATCACGACCGAAGCGATGAACAGGAATCCGACACGCCGCGCGTCCGTCCAGATGGCCCGGAAGTGTCCGAGCCGCTGCGTCGCAACAAGGAGCAGAAGGACGAGCACCATCGACCAGACGAAGCGATGGGCGAGCGCCTCGGCGGACGACGCTGGCTCCAGCAGCGGCCAAAACAGCGGAACGAGACCCCAGAGGAAATACGCCGCGGCACCCATGAGCATGCCTCTGCGGGGTTCCTTCACCCTCAATACGACGCTGCCGAGTGGGACGCTATTCCCGTGCGCACCGCTCCGTTCGTGGCCTACGGGCCGTCGCACATGGCCGCAATCGCTGTCCTGATGGTTGGGATCGTCGCGCTTCTCGCGTTCGGCCGCTGGACCCGACGGCGGTTCGACCGGCTCTTCGCCGTGGCGATCGTCGTCATCGCCGTGCCGGTGCAGGTCCTCCAGTTCACGCCAGAGGAATGGAACCTCCAGACGTCGCTGCCGCTCCAGCTGTGCGACTGGGCGTGGCTCGTCGCAGCCATCGCGCTGTGGACGCGGTCACGCTTGGCCGCGACGATCACCTACCTGTGGGGGCTGACGCTGACCACGCAGGCCGTGGTGACACCCGCGCTGACGACGCCTTTCCCCGGTCTCCGTTGGTGGATGTTTTGGGCTCTTCACCTGCTCGTCGTGTGGGCAGCGGTGCACGTGGTGTGGGGGATGAAGCTCCATCCGACGTGGACCACGTACGCCCAGTCCGTCTTGATCACCCTGACCTGGCTGTTCGTCACGTTCCGTTTCAACGTCCTCGTCGGAACCAACTACGGCTACCTCAACGCAAAGCCGGCGCGGGCGTCGGCGCTCGATCTGCTGGGGCCGTGGCCGGTCTATGTCTTCGCCGAGATCCTCATCGTGGTGGCAGCGTGGGCGCTGCTCACGTGGCCGTGGACGCGCAAGCCGCCGAGTGAGCCGCTGGTTCTCCGCTAGGCCGCTGGCCGCTCGACGCCCGCAGCCAGCAGCGGAGTCGCGATGGCCCACATGGCGTCGGTGAGCGGTTCGGGCCGCAGGGTCTGGGCATTGATATTGACCAACACCCGGTGGCCGGCGGCGTGGAGCACGGCATGATCCACCGACAGAATCTCGAAGCGGTACGTGACGCTGGTGCGGCCGGCGCGTTCCACCCAGAAGTGGACGTCGACGTCGCCCATCCCGGCGATCGGCTGGTGATAGGTGAGGGACAGTTCGCGGATGACCTGCAGATGGGTTGCGGTGTCCGGCGTCCAGCCGGCGTCCAGCCAGAAGTCGAGCACGGCATTGTCGAAGAGCACGGCGTACCGGGCATGGTGCACGACGCCGAAGCCGTCGAGGTCCTCCAGGTAGATGCGTTTGCGAATGACGACTCCGTCCATGGGGTCTCCCAAAAACTAGACGACCGATCGGTCGTAAAGTAGCGCAGGACGATGGTTTACGTCCAGTCGGTCGTATAGAGTG
>DATFFJ010000278.1:0-10968 GCA_035250065.1 Aeromicrobium sp.
AGTACGGCCGCGCCGAGGATCGCCACGGCTGGATGACCAAGGCCCTCTGAGCCCCGCTGGATGCCACAGTGGGAGTATGCACGGCCCGACGCGCACCGAGCACGATCTCCTCGGTGACCGCGAGGTGCCGGCTGACGTCTATTGGGGCGTCCACACGCTGCGGGCACTGGAGAACTTCCCGATCACCGGGATCTCGATCGACACCATCCCGTTTCTGATCGAGGCGCTCGCCTCGGTGAAGGAGGCGGCGGCCACCGCCAACTATGAGCTGGGGCTGCTGGACGACGTCCGCTTCAACGCCATTCGCCAAGCGTGCGAGGAGATCCGTGGCGGCGCACTGCACGACCAGTTTGTCGTCGACGTGATCCAGGGCGGGGCGGGGACGTCCTCCAACATGAACGCCAACGAGGTCATCGCCAACCGGGCGCTGGAGATCATGGGCCACCAGAGGGGTGAGTACCAGTTCCTGCATCCGAACGAGCACGTGAACCTCAGCCAGTCGACCAACGACGTCTATCCGACCGCGGTCAAGGTGGCGGTCATCCTCGCCGTCCACGCGCTGCTCGAGGCCATGGCGATGCTCGAGATGTCGTTCGCCCGCAAGGCCGATGAGTTCCACGACGTGCTCAAGATGGGCCGGACCCAGCTCCAGGACGCCGTGCCGATGACGCTGGGCCAGGAGTTCGGCACGTTCAGCGTGATGCTCGGCGAGGATCGCGCGCGGCTCTCCGAGGCTGTGCTGATGCTGCACGAGATCAATCTCGGCGCCACCGCCATCGGGACGCAGCTGAATGCGCCCGAGGGTTACGTGAAGCTCGCCTGCGAGCACCTCGCGTCACTCACCGGAATCGACCTCGTGACCGCGGTTGACCTGATCGAGGCCACGCAGGACTGTGGCGCCTTCGTGCACGTGTCCGGCGTCCTCAAGCGGGTCGCAGTCAAGCTGTCCAAGATGTGCAACGACCTGCGACTGCTGTCGTCTGGTCCCCGAGCCGGCCTCAATGCCATCAACCTCCCGCCGGTTCAGGCCGGCTCGAGCATCATGCCCGGGAAGGTGAACCCGGTCATTCCGGAAGTGGTCAACCAGGTGGCATTCCAGGTCATCGGCCACGACCTCACCGTCACCATGGCGGCCGAGGGCGGCCAGCTGCAGCTCAACGCGTTCGAGCCGATCATCTGCTACTCACTCGCCTCGGGCATCGGGCGTCTGCGCGAAGCGATGATCGTGCTCGCCACCCGCTGCGTCGACGGCATCACCGCCAACGAGGCGGTGCTTCGGGCCGAGGTGGAGGATTCCATCGGCTTGGTGACCGCGCTCAACCCGTTCATCGGGTATCAGGCTGCCACCGAAGTCGCCAAGGAGGCACTCGCGACCGGCCGTGGCGTGGCCGAGCTCGTGTTGGAGCAGGGCCTCCTCCCGCCCGACGAGCTCGAGCGGATCCTGAAGCCGGAGACGCTCGCTCACCTTTCCCCCAAGCACTCCGTGCAGGATGTGCCCCCACCCGATGGCATGGAGCCGCAGCCCCCGAAGTGAATGCGGTCAGGAGAACAGCACGTCAGCCGGATCTTGGAGGAGTTGCACGACGAGGCGATGCGGTCCGGCGTCGTAGGTGATGAGCAGATCGAGCGCGCGGTCTCTGGGCGTCGTGGCCGCCTGCGGGTCGCCGAGGCCGAATGCGATGTCACGCAGAGTCACGGTTGCCGGTCCCACCGGATCGTTCTCCGGCCACTCGGTGATGAGACGGTGCGCGAGGCCGGCGACGACGGCGTCGGTCATGGCGTGCGTGGCCCGATCGACCTCCACGACGGTCACCTCGGGCAGGCCGAACTGGGAGAGCCCGTCGGTGCGAAGGAGCCCGTCGTCGAGGTCGTCGTAGTCGAGCACGTACCACTGCTGCGCGTGGGCCAGAGAGACCTGCTCGGGCGTCAGCTCGAGTACCCGCGGTGGCAGCAGCTCGACGACCACGCCGTCGTGCTGATCCGCGAGCTGCAGCGCGTGGATGCGTGCGTCTCGGACCGCTTCGGCCATGTCTCTCGTTGGTGCCTGGCAGGTGATCAGCAATTGATGCTTGCGCTCCCGTAGGCGGTCGAGTGCTTCGGCCGAGCTTCCGTAACGTCGGAGCAGCGCCTCGTTCGGCATGGGGAAGTCGTCCTCGTGCTCGAGTGGTGCCGCCGTCATGAGCGCGTAGGACGCAGAGCTGACGTCCGGAATCGGTACGGGTCTCGCGCTCATGGCGCCGTCAGTCTAGACTTTTCGGTGATGTACGCGATCTCCATCATCATTGCGAAGCGCGCCGGGCTCTAGACCAGAACCGCCCGACGCGCCGCCCTCCATGCCTGGGGGGCTTTTTTCTTGGGCAAGCAACCGACAAAGGGACGAATTGACGTGAAAGCCGTTCACATCTTCGACACCACGATGCGCGACGGGGCGCAACAGGAGGGGCTGAACCTCTCCGTGCAGGACAAGCTGCACATCGCCCGCCACCTCGACGATCTCGGTGTCGACTTCATCGAGGGCGGCTGGCCGGGCGCGATCCCGAAGGACACCGAGTTCTTCCGCCGGGCGACCACTGAGCTCACCTTCGAGCACGCGACATTGGTGGCGTTCGGCTCGACGCGGCGCGCCAACGCGACGGCATCGGAGGATCCGCAGGTGGTGGCGCTGCGGGACTCGAACGCACCCGTGGTGTGCCTGGTCGCCAAGAGCCACGACAAGCACGTCGAGAAGGCGCTGCGCACCACGCTCGAGGAGAACCTCGCCATGGTGCGCGACACGGTGGAGTTCCTCCGCAGCGAGGGTCGCCGGGTCTTCGTCGACTGCGAGCACTTCTTCAACGGGTACCTCGACAACGCCGAGTACGCCACCCAGGTCGTGCGGACGGCCGCCGAGGCCGGTGCCGAGGTGGTGGTCCTCTGTGACACGAACGGGGGAATGCTGCCCCACCAGGTCGGCGACATCGTCGGCAAGGTGTTGGCCGATACCGGCGCGACACTCGGCATCCACGCGCAGGACGACACCGGCTGCGCGGTCGCGAACTCCATCGCTGCGGTCCTCGCCGGCGCGACGCAGGTGCAGGGCACCATGAACGGTTACGGCGAGCGCACCGGCAACGCGAACCTGATCAGCTGCGTCGCCAACCTGCAACTCAAGCTAGGCCTGGACGTGCTTCCCGAGGGCAAGCTGGCCGAGGCCACGCGCATCTCCCACGCGGTCGCCGAGATCACGAACTACCCGCCGGATGCTCGTCAGCCGTACACCGGCTCCTCGGCCTTCGCCCACAAGGCCGGCCTGCACGCGAGCGCCATCAAGATCGACCCCGACCTGTACCAGCACATCGATCCGGCGCTGGTCGGCAACGACATGCGTCTGCTCGTCTCGGAGATGGCCGGCCGGGCGACCATCGAGCTGCGTGGCAACGACCTGGGGTACGACATGGCTGCCCACCCGGAGATCGTCGCCAAGGTCACCGACCGGGTGAAGGAGCTCGAGCAGAAGGGCTACACCTTCGAAGCGGCGGACGCATCCTTCGAGTTGCTGCTCGCCGAGGAGATGGGGACCCGACCGGTCTACTTCGACATCGAATCGTGGCGGGTCATCGCCGAGTCCAGTGGGGGTACCGACGATGCAACGGCGGAGGCGACGGTGAAGCTGCGCGCCGGCGGCCAGCGGCTTGCCGTCATCGGCGAGGGCAATGGCCCGGTCAACGCACTTGACCATGCGCTGCGACAGGCCATTGAGCAGCTCTACCCCGACGTCGCCCGGTTCCACCTGATCGACTTCCGGGTCCGGATCCTCGACCAGGGGCACGGAACAGACGCAATCACGCGGGTGCTCATCGAGACCACGGATGGGAAGGACTCGTGGGTGACCGTCGGAGTCGGCGCCAACATCATCGAGGCCTCGTGGGAGGCGCTCCTTGACGCCCTCACCTACGGTTTGCGCTCGCACGGAGTTGCAGCCCTCCCGTCCTAGGGTTCAAGCGTGAGCTGGAGGACGTCGGGTCGCGTCACGCTGGGAGTGTTGCCGGTTCTGGCGCTACTGCTCGTTGTCGCCGCCCTGTGGGTCTCCGTGGCGGAGCGGCGCGGCGAGTCGGTCGGTCGGTTGAAAGCCGCCGATGAGGCGGCAGGGCGCTACGCCTCGGACGTTGCAACGTTCCGGGCGCATGTGATCGGCGAGCTCGCCCGCCGTCGCGGCTCGCACGCCAGTGAGCTGCGCGACGTGCTGGACCGGGAGATCCCGAAGTTCCCCGAGCTTCCGACACCGGCGCCACCCGGCGCTGAGGACTCACGGTCCTATCAGGCGGCGGTGAAGCTGTCGCGTGACGGCGTCAAGCCGTTCGTGGCCCTGCGCGATCAGCTGGACACGGCTGCCCAGGCCGAGGCGTTCGTCGAGGGAGCGAGTGCCGCCTTGGATCGTTCGACCACGGCGCTTCTCAGCAGTGCATTGGTGTTCGACAGTGAGCCACTTGAGTCGCGTACGTTGCCCGAGTTGCGTGCGGCGCTCGCCGACGTGCGGCGGCTCCCGGTGCCGGCCAAGGGCCGTCCGGCCGCGCAGGCTGTCGAGGGCGTGATCTCCCGCGCCATCGACGAGATCGAGACGATGGCCGAGAAGCTCGACGACGGGGAAGGCCACTCCTTCGACCTCAGCGACGAGTTCGCAGCGGCTGAGACACAGCTGAAGAACTACGCAATCGATGTCGATGGTGACGTCCGCGAGGCCGTCGCCCGACTGCGTGATTCCGGGTAGTCAGGCGTCGGCGTTGATCAGGAACTGGGCTGCGCGCTGGACGTACTCCCAGAACTGGGCGTCCTGTTCTGGCGTGAGGTCGACCGCGTCGAGGCCTTCGCGGAAGTGCTTGAGCCAGCGGTCGCGGGCGTCCGGCGTCACCGGGAAAGGCGCGTGGCGCATCCGCAACCGCGGATGGCCGCGTTGGTTGGAGTACGTGCTGGGCCCGCCCCAGTACTGGACCAGGAACATGGTCAGCCGAGCCGCGGCCGGGCCGAGATCTTCATCCGGGTACAGCGGTCTCAATACCGGGTCGGCGGCGACGCCTTCGTAGAAGACCTCGACGACGCGCGCGATCGTCTCGTGGCCGCCGATCTCGTCGAAGAAGGTTTGCTCAGGCGTCATTCGTGTCCGGGGCATTCTGGGGCGCACCACCCAAGCGTCCCTGGCTTACGTTGCCGATGCGCAGGATCTCGCCGTTGCGCACGTACCAGATCGTGCCCTGGTCATCGTGCAGGCGTGTCACCCGCAGGCCCACGGCCTCGACGATGCCCGTGGCATGTCCAGTGTCGACGAGATCGCCGACGCCCAGCTGGTCCTCGAGGATCATGAAGATGCCGGCAAGGAAGTCCTTGACGAAGTTCTGTGCACCGAACCCGAGCGCCACACCGATGATGCCTGCGCCGGTGAGGATGGGCGCGATGTTCACGCCCAGCTCGGCGAGGATCATGATCGCTGCGATGCCCATGACCAGCGCGCCGGCGATGCTCTTGAGTACCGAACCCATCGTCAGCGCCCGCTCACGGCGCCGGTCGGCAGCGCCCGGCCTGAGGTCGCGGAGCATCTCGCCCGCCTTGGTGCGGGCCAAGACGGCCGGCACGGATCCTTCCGACGCTCGGCGCACGACGCGGTCGATCGCGCGGCCGACCAGCCATCGGATCAGCAGGGCGATGAGAACGATGAGCAGGATGGAGATCGGGCGTGCGACGAACCATTCGTACGCGGCGCCGGGTGGGACGTCCCATTCCCACGGCGGCGTCTCGATCCAGCGCTGTGCATCGGGGGAAGCCATGCGCACCAGCCTAATCAGGGCCGATAACATGTCGGCCATGACCGCTCTCCGCGCTGCCGTCTCGATGGTTCTCGCGTCCGTTGTCGTCGGAATCGCGACGCCGGCTTTCGCCGATGCGCCCAGCACGTGGAACAGCGGCCCGTCGCGCAGTGTGCTGGAGAACATCGTGTTCTTCGGGGGCAGCGTGATCGGTCTCGTTGTCCTCGTGACCTTGTTTGCCCTGCTCACGGCCCGGAACAACTTCGTTCCGGAACCCCCGGAGCCTGGCTCAGACGTCGAGGCACACGGACACCACTGACGCATCCAATCGATGCTGTGGATCGTGTTACCCCGTCCACATCATCGTGTGGAGGCCTGACTCCGGTCGCTGGCGGCGGCCCACCATCGGCGCATGTCTTTCGTGCGCGCGTGGTGGCTCTCGGTCGTCATGGGGTTCGTCAGCGCCTCGGTCGGAATCGGCGTATTCGAGCTCGCCGGCATTCCGGCCGGACAAGCCCCGGCGCCGGCGCCCACCCGACCAGCATCCCCGCCGGTGAGCGTCGCGCCGGCCGCCATCGAGCAGCGCGACGATGAGGCCGGCCCGATGGCGTTGCCAGAGCCGGCGCTGAATATTCGGAAGCGGGTTTCGTCGCCGTCGCCGTCGTCGCCGGAGCCGACAAATCCCCCGCAAGCGGGAGGTGCCCCCACGCCCCCGCGGCCAACCGCAACTCGGACGGCATCGCCCGGTCCGCGGATCACGCCGACACCGACACTGCAGCCCCCGCCGCCGGCGATCTCTGCGCCGAAGCCCGCACCAACACCAGCGCTCACACCAACGCCAGCGCTCACGCCAACGCCGACACCGACGGCCCCACCAGCTCCGGTGCGGCCCGCTGACGTCCTGGACCTTCGACGGTGGAAGCTCACCCTGCCCACGGGTCGAGCGGGTGATCCGCTGGAGCTCCGCCAGCCGACACTGCGTGCCTTCGCGCATGGTACGTACTTCCGCCTGAACTCGCATCGCGGAGTGGTGTTCCGGGCACCGGTAGAGGGCGTGACCACCGAGAACTCCAGCTATCCGCGCACCGAGCTGCGCGAGATGACCGCCGATGGACGTCGCGAGGCCGCCTGGTCGAGCTCAACCGGTCGCCACGTCCTGACCGTGACCCAGGCGATCACGGCCACGCCGCGAGCCAAGCCGCACGTGGTCGCCGGACAGATCCACGATGCCGAGGACGATGTCGTCATGATCCGGCTCGAGGGCCGGCGATTGTTCGTCGAGTCCGACGGCGACGACGTCGGACTGCTCGACGGCCATTACCGCCTCGGGACGAGGTTCTCCGTGACGATCACCGCCTCGGCGCCAGGAATCCGGATCAGGTACACGCCCCCACGCGCATGGCGCGCGGGAGGTGCCCCCAAGACGCGCGTCGTGGACGTCCCGAAGGCCGGGCGCGGCTGGTACTTCAAGGCCGGTTGCTACCCGCAGTCAAGTCCCGAACGCGGCGATCGCGCGGGGGCTTACGGAGAGGTCGTCATCTACGCCCTCAACGTCCAGCACGCTGCGCCCGCAGCGCCCGGGCCAGGTCGTCCCGCCCCTCGCTGACGTACCGCATGGCAGCGGCCGGTGCGTGTGTCGAGGCCAGCCAGGCGTCGACCTTCGCCAGCGTCTCCGCGGACGGGTTGGCCAGCGGGAAGAGATGGATGAGTGCGGTCTGCCCGATCCAGACACCCAGTTCGTCCACGATAGTTTCGGCCATCTCGAGGTATTTCTCGACGTAAGGCTCCAGCACCGCGGCCTGACCCGACACCTGGAAGGCGGCAGCGATCTGGCGGCGCGTCTCGTTCGGGGTGTCGGGATCTATGGCTGACCGCTGCCACGCCTCGGCTTTCGCCTCGGCCAAGGGTCGGATGGCGCGGGCTGCAGCCGCATTCTCGCGCCCGGAGTTCGTGTCGTCCCGGGTCAGCTCGTCGGCGATCTCCTGCTCGTCCGCCGCGCCGATCCGAGCGAGTGCCTTGATCAGTGTCCAGCGCAGGTCGGCGTCGACCTCGAGCCCGTTGAGGTTTCCGCCCAGCAGGTCGCGCAGGTAGCCGGGCTCTGAAGCGGCACCGGCGTAGGCGCGGACCAAGGCCAGCTGGTGGTCGCTGCCTTCCTTGGCCGCCTCAACCAAGCTCCACAGGCCGCTCTCCCAGCGTGCGGCGAGCTTCGGACGGTCGTCGTCGGACGTGAACAGACTGACCGCGCTTTGGCCCTGGCGCAGCAGGGCCGCGACGGCGGTGAGGTCGGACTCGCCGCCCACGCCGGCGAGCACCAGCTCGACGAAGTCGCCGGCCGGGAGCTCGGCATCGCGGGTCATGTCCCAGGCCGAACCCCAGCACAGAGCCCGGGGGAGCGAGTCGTCGAACGTCTGGATGCTCTCGACGAGCGTGGCGAAGGAGCGCGGGTCGAGCCGGATCTTGGCGTACGTCAGGTCGTCGTCATTGAGCAGGATCAGGTCGGGAACGCGGTGATCGATGAGCTCGGTGACAGGCGTTGACGGCCCGCGCACGTCGATCTCGACGCGCTCGGTGCGCACCAGCCGGCCCTCCACGCGGTTGTACAGGCCGATGGCGATCCGGTGGCGGCGGAGCGTGGGGTACTCGTCGATCGCCGTCTGTTCGACGGCGAAGCGCGTGAAGTGGTCGTCGGCGACGTCAAATTCGGCGCGCAGGGTGTTCACGCCCGACGTTTGGAGCCATTCCTCGGCCCAGTCACCCAGTTCGCGGCCGGAGGACGCCTCCAGCTCGGCCAGCAGGTCGGCCAACTCGGTGTTGCCGTATGCGTACTTGGTGAAGTACGCCCGCAGCCCGGCGAAGAAGTCCTTCTCGCCGACCCAGGCGACCAACTGCCGAAGCGCGGACGCGCCCTTGGCGTAGGTGATGCCGTCGAAGTTTGCCTCGACCGCATGCAGGTCGTAGTTGTCGGCCGCGATCGGGTGGGTCGACGGCAGCTGGTCCTGCCGATAGGCCCAGTTCTTGCGGCTGTTCGTGAAGCCGGTCCACGCGTCGGTGAACTGAGTGGCCTGCGTTGAGGAGTGATGAGCCGCGAACTCGGCGAACGACTCGTTGAGCCACAGATCGTCCCACCACTTCATCGTGACGAGGTCGCCGAACCACATGTGCGCCATCTCGTGCAGGATCGTGTTCGCCCGCTGCTCGTACGCCGCGATGGTCTGGCGACTACGGAAGATGAGCTCGTCCCGGAAGGTCACGCAACCGGCGTTCTCCATCGCGCCCATGTTGTACTCGGGCACGAACAGCTGGTCGTACTTCCCGAACGGATAGCCCATCTCGAAGGCACCCTCGAAGAACTCGAAGCCTTGCTTGGTGATGGTGAAGATGTCGTCGGCGTCCAGGTGTTCCACCAGCGACTGCCGGCAGAAGATGCCCAGCGGAATGTCGCCGTACTCGCCGGAGTAGACGTCGGTGACGCGGTGGTAGTGCCCGGCGACGAGGGCGGTGATGTAGGTCGACATCTTCTTCGTCGGCGCGAAATCCCACCTGGCCACACCGTCGCGAACTACGACCGGCTCAGGGGTGGGGGAGTTGGACGTCACCGACCAGTCCGCGGGCGCGGTGATATGGAACTCGAAGGTGGCTTTGAGGTCGGGCTGTTCGAAGGTGGTGAAGACCCGACGAGCGTCGGGCACCTCGAACTGGGTGTAGAGGTACACCCGGTCGTCGACGGGATCGACAAACCGATGCAGGCCCTCGCCGGAGTGCGAGTAGCGACAGGTGGCTTCGACCCGGAGCTCGTTCTCTGCCTGGAGGTCGGGCAGCGGGATGCGGCTGTCGGCGTAGGTGGTCGGATCGAGCTCGGTCCCGTTGAGTGTGATCGCGGTGATCTCGCCGTCCACCAAGTCGGCGAAGCTGGAAGCGCCTGGTGTGCCGGTGAATGTGATCGTGGTGATGGACCCGAACTGGTCGACGCTGTTCCCGCTCAGGTCCAGCTCGACGAGATAGTGGCTCGGATTGACGACGATGGCGCGCTGCTGGGCTTCTTCACGTGTCAGGTTCGTTCCGGGCATGCGGCCAACCCTATGTGCGTCAAACTAGTCACGTGCACATCCCCTTCGCCGTCTCGGAGCGGTCCACCATCGGGATCGAGTGGGAGCTGGCGCTCGTCGACTCCGATTCCGGTGACCTGCGCCAGGTGGCGATGACGGTGCTCGATGCAGTGCGCCCGCACGATGCAACAGAGCACCCGTCGATCAAGCAGGAGCTGTTGCTGAACACCGTCGAGATCGTGTCGAGTGTGGGGCACAACGTGCGTGAGGCGGGCGCCGACCTGCAGCGGGCGATCGAGGAGATCCGGGTGGTCACGGATCCGCTGCGGGTGGAGCTCATGTGCGCCGGCACCCATCCCTTTGCGCGCTGGGATCACCAGAAGATGACGAACAAGGCTCGCTATCAGACGCTAATCGACCGCACGCAGTGGTGGGGGCGGCAGATGCTGATCTATGGCGTGCACGTCCACGTCGGCATTGAGGACAGGGACAAGGTCCTGCCGATCAGCGCGGCGATGTTGTCGTACTACGGTCACCTACAGGCGCTCAGCGCTTCGTCCCCGTTCTGGGGCGGTGAGGACACCGGATACGCCTCCAACCGCGCATTGATGTTCCAGCAGCTACCGACGGCCGGCCTGCCCTTCCAGTTCCAGAAGTGGTCGGAGTTCGAGGCCTACGCGGCCGACCTGCTCAAGACCGGCGTCATCGACCAGCTGGACGAGATCCGTTGGGACCTGCGACCGTCGCCCAAGTTTGGGACGCTCGAGGTGCGGGTGTGCGACGGAATTCCCACCCTGGACGAGGTGCTGAGCATCTCGGCGCTCATGCACTGCCTGGTCGAGCACTTCTCCAGCGAACTGGACGCGGGGCGCAGCTTGCCGAACCTGCCGCCGTGGTTCTCGCAGGAGAACAAGTGGCGGTCGGCCCGCTACGGCATGGATTCGATCCTCATCCTCAACGAGCAGGCCGACGAGGACCTGGTGACCACCGATCTCAAGCGGCTGCTGATCCAGCTGGAGCCCATCGCCGAGCGGCTTGGCTGCCTTGACGACCTCGACGGCATCAATCGGATCATCGAGACCGGCGCGTCCTATCAGCGTCAGCGTGCCGTCGCTGCACAGCACCCCGGCGAGCTCGACGCGGTG
>DATFFJ010000279.1:0-2870 GCA_035250065.1 Aeromicrobium sp.
GCTCGCGGAAGGAGATGTCGGGCTGACGCACCAGGAGAACTGCCATCTTCGCACCCTTGAGTCCTAAGTAACTGGAAATCCAGTTACTTGGAACAGTAGCGACGTGTCAAGGCCAGAGTCACGTCTTTGCGCCCGTCGACACCGCGGCGTGGCCGAACGCAGACACCTCGGGAGCCGTCGCCGTGCTTGACACCGCCGCTTGAGATCTGATAACTTGATTTCAAGTTACCTGAGGACGAGGGACCGAATCCGATCAGCCGCCGAAGGTCCACAACCTGGAGGGATGGCCATGGCCGGTCCGATCGATGCAGTGAGGGCGATCCACAACGCGTTCCGCCAAGACATCGCGCTCATCGACGCGGCGGCCTTGGACGCCGCCCGAGGCAAGCCGGGTCTCGCGGAAACGGTCGAGCGCTTCCGGTTCTTCAACGAGGTGCTGGAGTGGCACGCGCACGGCGAGGAGCTGGCGATGTTCCCGGCTCTGGAGGCGGTCGCACCGTCGGTGGCCGAGGCCTACGAGAAGGACCACCGGGCGCTCGACGCCGCTTTCGACGCCCTGAACAACGCGGTGTCGGTGCGCGACCCCCTCGAGACGGCCCGGGCCACCAAGGCGTTCAAGTACTTCCTCGACGTCCACCTCGACAAGGAGGACGCCCACCTCTACCGCCTCATCGGCGAGCGCGTCTCGATCCCTGACCAGGGTCAGGCCGTAGGTCTCATGGCCAGCACCGTCCCGGAGGATCGGTTCCCGGAGCTGGTGGCGTGGATGTTCCCGCTGATGGGCCACGACGACCGCGAGAACATGACCCGCATCTGGCAGCACGTGATGCCGCCCGAAGCGTTCACCGGGGCCACGCAGCTGGTCGCCACCGCGATCGGCGACGACTGGTCCGAGCTGACACGGCGCATCCCCGAGCTGGCAGCGGCGCTTTGAGGGCCATCTGGCGACGGACAACCCGTCCCAAGGCCGATCCGCCCAACCCGACAGGAGACCAGTCATGACCGTCACCGAAGATGCAGGACCCGAGGCGACCACAACGCCAGCGTGGAGTGGGATCAACCACCTCGCGCTCATCACGGCCGACATGGACGCGACCGTTCGCTTCTACCACGGCGTCCTCGGAGCCCGGCTCGCCGCCACCGTCGGGACACCCGAGTTCCGTCACTACTTCTTCGAGTTCGGGCCGCATTGCACGGTCGCGTTCTTCGAGTACGCCGACCTGAGCATCGAGCCGTTCTCCAAGCCGGCCGGCGTGCCCGACCCGCGCGCAACGCAGTTCGACCACCTGGCACTCAACCTTCCCGACGAGAGCGCACTCCACGGCCTGCGGCGACGGCTCGCCGAAGCCGACTGTGAAGTCACCGACATCGTCGAACACAACAGCGTCCACTCCGTCTACTTCACCGACCCCAACGGCATTGCCCTCGAAGCGTCCTGCTGGGTGCGCGACGTGACCGGCCGAGCGTCCGACTACGGCGACGAGCAGATCTACGGCGATGCCGACCCCGTCCCCGCACTTCACGAGCTTCGCACCACCGGCACGCTCACAACCGTCCCGAGTACTCGGCTCGGATAGACGCAGGACTCCACCGATCACATCGACGGGCCCCTGGCGGCACGCGCCGTCTCCATTCCAACTGCCAACCACCGCGAGCAAGGGAAGCGACCATGAACACGACCGACACCACCACAACCCAGATCGACCAGCTCCGCCACGTGACCGCCGCCGTGACCGCCCTGGTCAAGCACGCGACCACCGACCAGCTCCTGCACGACTCGCCGTGCGCCGGCTGGAACGGGCGCGACGTCCTGAACCACATGGTCGGCGGCGCCGACTGGTTCGCCGGGCCAGCACGCGGCGAACAGGTGCCGTTCCCGAACTGGTCGGCCATGCCCGACTGGCTCGGCGGCGACCCCGCCCACTCCTACCGCGCCGCGGCCGACCGCGCCATCACCGCCTACTCCGCGCCGGGCGTCCTCGACGCCAACATCGTGATGCCGTGGGGGGAGATGCCCGCCACGATGGCGCTCAACCTGCTCATCGCCGACCAGGTCACTCACGCCTGGGATCTCGAACAGACCACCGGCGTCCCGATGAACATCGACGAAGCGGTCATCGAGGACGCGCTCGCGATCTCGATCGCCGGCGTCACCCGAGCCTTCCGCGATGCCGGCTTCTACGGCCCAGAGGTCGCCGCGCCTGCAGGAGCCTCCGCCGTGCAACGCCTCGCCGCTTTCACCGGACGAAAGATCTGAGCCGACGCGGCACAGGCGTCGACGGGTGGCTGGTGTCCCCGAACGCTCGGCGCATATCGATCTGGGGCACCGCCCCGAGCCGATCGGCGTCGTGTTGGTCAGCCGCCGGCGACGAAGGCAACGACGACGTACGCGGCGTGGCGGTCGAAGCTCTGACGTCGACGGTCGTAGATGGTTGTCGTGCGCGGGTCGGCGTGCCGAGCGGCGAGTTGGACGTCGCGGAGCGGTACGCCGGCGTCGAGTGCAGCCATGATGAAGGCGGCGCGCAGCATGTGTGGGTGGACGATGCCGAGACCTGCTCGTTCGCCGATCGATCGGACCCAGCGGTGAGCGGTGCGTCGATCGAGGCGTTCGTTGTCCTGTCGGCGAAGGATTCGGGCCTTGGCATCGCTCACCGACTGCGAGATCGATGGTTCGGGCCGTGCGGGGCACGAGCGGAATCATCGCTGGCTTGTTGCCCTCACCGAGGATGCGGAGCGTGCGGTGACCGCGTTCGAAGCCGAGGTCTTCGACGTTGGTTGCGCACGCCTCGGACACGCGCAGTCCGTTGAGTCCAAGCAGCACGGCGAGCGCGGCATGGTCGCGGTCGAAAGCTCGGCGGTAAACAAGAATC
>DATFFJ010000280.1:0-15832 GCA_035250065.1 Aeromicrobium sp.
GACTTCCGTCAGCTCCACGGAACGTCTGTGCAGATGCCTGTGGGGCCGACTATTCGGGTCCGCCCCCGAGTTGCTGCGCAAGGTAGCCCTCGAGGCCCACCCTGGAGATCGCGTCGAGCTGTCCCTGGAACCAGTCGGCGTGCTCCTCTTCGTCGCGGACCATCTCCTCGAAGACGGCGGCCGTGCCGTGGTCGCCGAGGTCGTGGCATTCCTGCGCCGATGCATTGAATTGCTTGACTGCGGCGACCTCGCTCGCGAGCGCCAGCTCGAGCATCTCGCGGGCATCCTCGCCCACCGAGATCGGATTGAGCCGCTGCACGTTGGGGTGTCCGTCGAACAGGAGGATCCGCTGGATCAGCTCGTCAGCGTCCTTCATCTCATCGATCGACAGGTCGTAGAAGACCTTGCCCAGCCCGCCGAGTCCCCATCCATCGAGTGTCCGGGCGTGCAGGAAGTACGTATTGGTGACGGTGAGCTCAAAGGTGAGCGCTTCATTGAGCAGTTCGACCACGCGAGGGCTAACTGGCTGCACCTTCTACCTCCAAGAGGACCTGTTCGTCAGACTGATGTTCGCACACCAGAGCTTTCACGGTGAAGATACAGGTCCCACAGTCGCGTGCTGCGCCGGTCGCTCGGCACACCGCCGAGACACTCCGCGCCCCCGCGGAGATGGCCTCGTCGATCTGCCGGTCGGTGACGACCTTGCATTGACACACGATCACGTGGATAAGGATAGCCTTACCTACGACGTGTTGTCACACGTGCCGGTCAGTCGTCCTCGTCGTCGCTGTCGTCGCCACCCTCGTCGGCATCGGCGTTGGCCGATCCGCCGACGTGCGTCACCTTCAGGGAGTAGATGACGACCTCGCCATAGGAGTTCGGCGCCTCGTCCGGGTACTTCTCCAAGTTCGACTGGTTGTAGACGCCGGCCTTGAAGTACATGGTGTCGCTGGCCTTCTCATAGACCACCGTCTTCGTGTCGTTGTAGGTGACCCGAATCTCGCCCTGCGTCGCCTGGATGCGCAGCTTGAACCTGGTGCCCAGGCGATAGTTCTCGTCGAGGGTCTCGTCGAAATCGCCGCGATCGGCATCAGCGAAGAGCCGACCCTCCCGGTACTTGATCAGGATGACGTCGTCATCGTCGTTGTGAATCTGGGCCGTGACCACGCTCGGGTATCGCCGTGGCGTGCTCATGATCGCCTGTTCGAGCTCCATGGTGTGCACGGCACTGCCCTTGTTCGACCACCGTGCCTCGACCTCGTCGCCGTCCTCGTCGGCTGGGGCGAGCTCGCGCAACTCGGAGCGGGCATTGTCCGAGCCGCTGGTGGTCGCACCATTGACCGGCGCCCGGAACACCACGCCGTCGCTGTTGTCGGTGACGTGGAACCAGACGCTGCTGAAGGGGACCTTGAACTCGGGGTTCGCGTACATCTTGCGCTTCGGGTCGTAGCACGCAACCGCCAGGCACGGCTGGCGGATCTCGTCGGCGCGATCGTCGTCGTCACCGTCGACCGGGAGCGTCAGCTTCCAGTTTGTGAGATCCAGGACGTCTGCCGGATACCCGACCTCGGCCGGCGGTTTGGTCGGTCCACCCTGGGGTTCTTCGTCGCGGCCGGCGACGAACAGCACCAGGCCCGCCACCAACAGCGCCAGCAGAACACCGCCGATTCCCACCAGAACCAGCGGCCGACGGAGTGCCGTACGGATCACGACTCAACCTTCCGGAATGCGAACGCCTGATCGTTTGGCGCGGAATGCCAACGGTACCGGACGGCTCGAAATGAACCGCGTCGACACTTCGTCAGGAGTGTTGGACGGTCAGCGCGTGGATGACCACCTCGCCGTAGGAGCCTTCGTCGCTGTTGTCGTCGTTGGCCTGCGTGTAGCAGCCGGCCTTGAAGTAGTAGTCGCCGCCGTCACGCTCCATCCCGACGGTCTTGATGCCGTTGTAGGTGACCCGGATGCGTCCCGGCGTCGCCACGATCTGCACGGTGAAGCGGGTGCCCAGTCGGTAGGCAGGATCGAGGACGCCGACTTGGCGACCGTCTGACTCAACAAACAGCTTCGACCCGTTGAGGCGGACCATGATGACATCGTCCTCCGCGTCGTGAATCTGGCCGGCCACGACCTGCGGTTTGCCCTGCGGCACTGCGGTGATCGCCTGGCTGATGGTCATGACATGTGTGCCGGATTCGCCGGACCAGCTGGCCTCCTTCTTGCCGCCAGCGGTCATCTCGCGCAACTCGGACCGCGGGTACTCCGAATTCCCCGTGGTGGCACCGCCGACCGGGGCCCGGAACACCACGCCGGCGCCAATGGGATCGACGTGGAAGTATCGCGGATCGCGGAACTGCATCAGCTTCGGCTGCTTGATCTCGGCTGCGTCGTCGTCGCCCGTCGGAAGTGTGAGCTTCCAGTTCGTGAGGTTGATGATGCCGGCCGGCGTACTGCTCCCCAGGCGCGGGATGTGCGGGGCCATCGTCGACGGCGTGTCGTCCAGGGAGATCGTCGTCGTCCTCGGTGGGGCGGTCGCGGACTCCGGCCGGTCGATCCTCGGCGCCGGTCCTCCGACCGCCCGCGGCTGCAGCGCCAGCACAACGGCAACGACCGAGGTGCAGATTGCGGCGGCAAGAACAGTGGAGACGATCACTCTTCCGCTGAGCCTGCCGCGACGGGCTCGTCCGCGCATGCCGCGTCAGCCTCCCGCGGAGTATTCACCGGATTCGACGTCGGCCCGCGACGGGATGCCGTCGGCGCCCCGATCGATGTCGTTCTTGCCGAAGATGAACTTGTCCCCCGGAGCGATGTCGTAGTTGAACGACGGTGCGGTGTTGTTGCCGAAGAAGGTGTACGTGGCGCCCTTGGTGTGAATGGGACGACGCACGTCGTTGAACAGGTTGTCCGCCACGTACGTCGAGCCGGTGCTGCCATACAGATAGACACCGCGCGAGCCGCCGTACATGTCGTTGTCCTCGACGTAGTTGTTGTACGAGAAGTCGTTGATCCGCACGTGCGACGACTTCGGAATGAAGCTCTTGTTCTTGCGAATGATGTTCCAGTTGCTGTGGAAGATCGCGAAGTTGTCGTAGTTGTCGTAGGCGACGTTGTTCTCGATCAGGTTGTACGCCGAGTCCTGGTGAAGCATGTAGCCGTGCAAGTCATTGCCGACTGAGATGTTGTTGCGGATCTCGTTGAAGAGGCATCGCTTGGACACGATGAAGCCGTGCTTGTGGTTGTACAGGAAGCGGTTGCCGATGACGAGCGCGTTGTTCGAGTCGTCGTGCGGGTCGAGCCCGTACACGTCGTTGTGTGCGAACAGGTTGTCCTTCCACAACATGCCAGTTGCGCCGAAGGTGTATCCGCCGAAGTGATTGTTCTCGAACGTGGAGTTCTCGACCCAGCCCGTGGTGTACTGCGTGCCGAGGTCGGCCGGCGACACACGGTAGGAGAACCCGTAGGTGGCGCCCTCGGACAGGACCTCGTTGTTCTCCAGTGCCTTCTTGGTCTGGGTGGCCGGCAGGCCGTTGCCGAGCCAGGTGAAGGTGCTGTCGATGGCGTCCATCCGGCCGTTCTTCATCCGGATGAACGAGCGACCGTCCTTCCAGTTCTCGTCCGGACCCCCGTTGCGCGAGTCAACCGAGGTGACCGTGACTCCCTTGAACAGAACGGCTGATTCGTCGAAGGTGAGAGCCGCGATGTCGTCGGGGTCGCTGCGCAGCTCGAGCCGCTTCACCTCATCTGAGGTGATGTCCAGCCGGATGTCTCCTTCGATCGAAAGCGTGCGATTCAGGCGCCACGTTCCGTCACCGCGATCGTCGAACGCGTCGAACGCGGCTGTGCGCTCGGCCAGTTCCGGGATCGTGGTGCGGATCGGGTTGTTCTGCCCGTAGGACTGCTTGATGAACAGGACGCTGCCGATCTCCTCGACCACTGCCGCGCCGATGCCACGGGTGGTGTCGAGCGGCTGCAGTGGGCGCTCGATCGGGCGGACCTTGATGGTCGAACCCGGGATCAGGCTGCCCTGATTGTCCTTCTCCAGCGAGTCGACGCTCACGCCGAGAAAGCGGGAAGCCTCGGTGATCGTCTGATTGGGCTTGATGAGGTAGTAGCCATGCTTGCGCCGGAAGTTGGGTTCGGCGTCCTGCATCATCTCCTGCGCGGCCTGCCAGTCGTGCGTCTCGAGCCGTTTGGCGGCTTGGCGCGCGAGCTGGTAGTCATACAGGCCGGTACCGACCACGGCGAACGTGACGAAGCTGATCAGGATGGGGATGAGCAGCAGGAATGTTGCTGGTCGCAGGTTGGCCCAGAAGTGCCTACGCCTGCGGTATTTCTGGCGTGACACCGATCAGGACCCGGCCTTCTTGAAGTAGTGGAGCTCCTGTCCGACCGAGATGCGGTCGAGATCGCGAATGTTGTTGATCCGCTTGAGCGTCTCTCGGTCGGTGCCCAGCTTCGCGACGATGCTTTGCGGAGTGTCCCCGGCCTTGACGACGTAGGTCCCGATCTCGCTCTGATCGACCATCTCGGTCGGTCCGGGCGGAGCGGCTTGGTCGCCCTCGAACTTTTCAATGTCGGCCTGCAGGGCCGCGCGGCTGTAGGTCGGTTGTGCCTGGACGTCGGCGCCGACCTGGCTGCGGAAGGACAACGCGATATGGGTCAAGACGAATCCGGAGACCAGAATCATGGCGACGCCCTCAACCAGCGTCACGTTCTTGCGGCTTCGGGTCTTCGCCTCGCGCTTCTGGCTCCACCGGGTGGCCCAGCTGTTCTCACGCAGCGTGCCCAGCGCGTAGATCTTGAGCGCCGAATTGATGTAGCTGTAGACGGTGTACGCCGGCAGGTACTTGATCCGTCCGGGGTGCATCCGGAAGTACCCGAAGACGCGGACGAAACGGCTGGTCAGCCACCACGTCAACAGGATGCCCGCGAACGTGTATTGGCCGTCCATGAGGGAGATGGCGAAGACGACCGGGCCGATCAGCATCAAGAACGGCAAGGCGAAACGGTCGATCATGAACAGGGCGAGCGCCGGGTGGGCCCAGACCCACCCCTGGGCCACGGCCCTGAGGTCGGCCCGCCACGAGTTGCGGGTCCAGCGCAGCCGTTGCCTGAAGAAGGCCTGGAGTGAGCCGAGCCCGGGGGTATAGACGACCGGACCGCGAACGTAGGCCGTTTCCCAGCCTTGGCGGATCACCAGGTGGGACAGGCGCTTGTCGTCGCCCGAGATGGCCCGCGCGCCGAAGAAGAACTCATGCCGCAGGTCGTGCATGTTGTCGGTGTTCGGGTCGAGCAGAGCTTCCCGACGATAGAAGGCGGTGCGGCCTGACAGCGTGTTGAACACCCGACCCATGCCCAGGAGGAATGGCACTTCCTCCTTGTAGCGGCTCCACAGCAGCATGTCGAAGAGCACGTTGGCGGTCGTGTCCGGGTTGCTGATGCGCTGAGCCAGGGTGGCGGCCCCGATCCGCGGGTTCTGGAAGTGCGGAATCGTCTTGACCAGGACGTCGTCGTCCCAGATCGTGTCGGAGTCGACCAGGGCGATGAGCTCGCCGGTGGCCAGCTCAATCCCATCGCACAGCGCGGCACGCTTGCCCGGCTTGGGCGTGACGATCAAGCGGAACTTGGTGGCCGACGTCGGATCGTCCACATACTCGCGCTGACAGCGCATGATGTGCTTGATGTTCGACTTGTCGATCACCGCGACGATCTCGTGGACGCCATTGCGCTGCCACGAACGGACCGCTTGGTCGAACACGTCCGGGTCCTCGTTGTAGACCGGCGTGACGACGGAGACCTTCAGGAACTTCTCGCCCTCGGGCCACGGCTTGACCTTGGGCCGGTACGAAGCCGCACCGATCCGGCGTACCAACCAGAACGACCAGCGCCACAGGCCGATGAGCCCGAGAGGAACGTAGAGAAGAAAGAAGTGGAGCGGATCAGACCAGGGCATGCACGGTTTCCAAGACGTTATTGCGCACCTTCGTGTTGCGTCCGAGCACACTGGCGTGACGAAGGTTCTCCGAGATGACGGTGCGCAGGATCTCCATCTGGTGGCCGTTCATGTCACCCCACTCGAGGAGAGCGGAGGTGTCCTTGGGCAGGCACGAGCCATCGAATGGGCCGAAGTTGCGCAGGCCGTACATCGGGTTCCAGATGCCCTCGCTGCTCTCGGCCGTGGCCTCGAAGATGGCCTGGGCGTCCCAGCCTTCGGCGTTGGCCACGACGCGCATCTCGTTGAAGAAGGCGATCTTGACGGCGTTGTAGACGTTGTGGACGTACTTCTGGAACTCGGCTTCCTCCAGCGAGACGCGCGCGATCGGGGCGTCAAAGTCGCGGTAGATCTTGTCGACCACATCGCCGGACTTCTCGTCGAGCTCGCCGATCAGGATGAACCACGGCCGAGCGAAGTCCTGCTCGGCGGTGACCTCACGCAGGTACTCCGGCTGCATCACAACACCGAAGTCGCGGCCGGCCTTCTTGCCCGACACTTCCTCGATCAGCGGCAGGACGAACTCGCGGGTCGTCTTCGGCGGAACGGTCGAGCGGATGACCACCACGTGGTACCGATTGTGGCCGCGCAGGCGCCACGCGAACTCCTCGACGGCCTGGCGCAGGATGTCCGACTGGAATTTGGCGCCGATCGTCGGGGTGGGGACGCAGAACATCGTCACGTCGGTGTCGATCGTCGTGGCTTCCGTCGGGTGGAGCGCTCGGAAGCCCTCTTGGCGGAGGGCTGCGAGGCGGTCGCGGTCGACGTCGAGGAAGGTGATCTTGTTGCCGTGCTTGGCCAACCCCTTGCCAGTTGCCTGGCCGACGAAACCGCTGCCAACGACGGTGATGTTCATGTGGTCCTCCGGGGGCGTGCGGCTTTGCCGCAACATGGCCAAGACCCCAAGATTCTAGTCGGGGAATTCGCTGGACACCAATCTGACACGACCCTGAGATCCCCCTGAGATGAGCATCACCCCTCTTCGGCGCGGAATCCCCGGAAGTACGCCATCGGACCGGACGTGCGAATCTCGACGTCGACGTACCCGGCCTCCTCGAGCCAGCGCGGAAGTTCGGCCGGCGTGACACCTGGTCCGAGCAGGTCGAGCCGGCGCCCGACGAACGTGATGGGGATGGCGCGCAACGACCGTGTATGCAGCAGCGTGCTGCCGGTGAGCCGCCCACCCGGGCGGGTGACACGGCCCAGCTCGAGCACGGCGTCGCGCGGACTCGGGAAGCAGTGCAACCCGGTGAAGCTGACGACCAAGTCGAACTCGCCGTCGTCGAACTGCAGGGCGTGGACGTCGGCGATGACCGGGTCGACCTGGTCCTCGACACCGCGCTCGCGTGCCGCGTCCCTCGTGCGCTCCAGCATCGCCGGCGAGATGTCGGCGGCGACGTAGCGAACGCCCTGACGTGGGCGGAGGCCCCGCAGCGCTACCCCGCCTCCGCACGGGATGTCGAGCACCGCGGCACCCGCCGGCTGTTCGCCGATCTCGTCGGTGGCCCGGTGCAGTTCACCCAGGTCGCTCCCGAGGCCCAGCCTCCACACCGCTCCCCCGATGCGCGGATGCTCAACTGACCAGTCGTAGAAGTGAGCCCACGCCGGGTCCTGGTCCCACGGCCCGAGCTTGGGCGGACGCGGCAGTCGAGGAATTCGCACACCGGCAGCGTACGGGCGATTGAGCCGAGCGGGATGCGGGCTTGCCCGCGATTCCCGAGGCGATTGAGCCCGTTGACGAGCGAAGCGAGGAACACGGACCCTTGCGCCTGACCCGGTACCGCGGGAATCTGGAAGCAGTGGAGGTGATGGCCATGACTTCAGTCCTGGAATCCACCCTGGAGTCCGAGCACCAACGCATCCGGGAGTTCGCGGATGCCGCCGCGGCAGCTGAGTTCTCGGCCGACGAGCCGCGGATCCGGCACCGGCTCTCGGACACGTTCTCTGCCGTCCTCAGCCGTCACCTGGCCGCCGTGGATGATGTGCTGCTTCCGGCCGCCAAGTCATCGACGGTGTACAAGCGTGCCGCGGTGCGCGACCACGTTCGCCAGGTCCGGGTGCTGGAGAAGGTCCTCCACGAACTGAAGGCCCGCGTGTACGGTGCTGCAACCGCCGGCAGGGTCTGGGAGGGACTCTGGGGCGAGATCGATCGACATCTGGCTGACCTTGCCGAGCGCGAGACCGCGCTCGCCCAGCAGCTGGCGGCACGCCTGAGCGACACCGAGACCTGCGAGCTCGCCGACCGCTTCGCGGCCGCTGCGGAGCGGGCGCCGACCCGGCCGCATGCTTACACGCCTCACACTGGCCGGCTCGGCCGCCTCTCGCGCAGGATCTGGCGGATTGCCGACGGGTTCTGGGATGAAGCCGAGGGCCGGGTCATCCCGCACCGCCCGGCCAAGCCACCGGCGCGTCCCGACTCACTCATGCATCGCTACATGACCGGCGCGCCACCCCAGCAGTCCGAGGAGAGCTGAGGCTCAGGCCTCGACCAGCTGCTTGCGCACCTCGGTCTTGAGGACCTTGCCCACCTTCGATCGAGGCAGGTCGTCCCAGATCTCGACCTGTTTGGGCGCCTTCACCGAACCGATCCGTTCCTTGACGAACGCCATGAGCTCATCTGGGTCGAGGCTCTGGCCGGGTCGCAGGATGACGACCGCGGTGACCCGCTCCCCCCACTTTTCATCCGGCAACCCGACCACGGCGCAGTCGGCGACGGCGTCGTGCGCCATGACGGCCTGTTCGACCTCCGAGGAGTACACGTTGAAGCCGCCGGTGATGACCATGTCCTTCGCCCGGTCGACGATGTAGAGGAAGCCCTCGTCGGAGATGTAGCCGACGTCGCCGGTGTGGTGCCAGCCGTGGGCCGAGGCCTCCGCCGTCGCCTCGGGATTCTTGTAGTAGCCGCGCATGACGAGCGTCGAGCGAAGGACGATCTCTCCGCGCTCTCCCTGGGGCAGGATCGTGCCGTCGTCGGCCATGATCGCGACGTTGACCAGCGGCGCCGGAACGCCCGCTGACGACAGCCGATGTTTCGCCACCGTCCCGTCGGCGTTGAAGTGGTCGGCCGGCGACATCGTCGAGATCATCATCGGCGCCTCGGTCTGGCCGAAGATCTGTGCCATGACCGGACCGATCCGGGTCAATGCCTCCTCCAGGCGAGCAGCCGACATCGGCGCTGCGCCGTACCAGAAGCACTGCAGCGAGGACAGGTCTGTCGAGTCCAGACTCTCGTGGTCGAGCACCATGTAGATCACGGTCGGCGGCAGGAAGGTGTGGGTGACCCTGTGCCGCTCGATGTTCTCGAGAAACACCCCGACGTCGGGCGCACGCATGATGACGATCTGACCGCCCTTGGCCAGGACCGGGAAGCACATCACGCCCGCGGCATGGGTGAGCGGCGCCAGGGCGAGGTAGGTGGGCCGGCCCTCGAACGGATAGGCCATGAGCGAAATCGCCGACATGATCTCGATGTTGACGCCGGTGAGCACGACTCCCTTGGGCGTTCCGGTGGTACCGCCGGTGCCCGCCATCAGGACCCAGTCGTCGAGCGCCGGTCGGTCGACCGGCTCGATGCCCTTGCCCAGGAACTCGTCCCACGAGATCGCGTAGTCAAAGTCACCGTCGATACAGACCAGCGTCCTGACCTTGGGAAGGTCGCCGCGGATCTCGTTGACCAAGGGCTCATAGGCTGCCTTGAAGATCAACACCGAGCAGTCGAAGATGTCGAGCACCTCACGGTTCTCCGCGGCGCCATTGCGTGGGTTGATCGGGCACCAGACGGCGCCGGCCCGCGAGATTCCGAACACCGTCGTGAATGCAATCGGGTCGTTCGACGACAGGATCGCGATCTTGTCGCCTTGGTCGACACCGTGTGCAACCAGGGCCGAGGCAACCCGGTTCGACAGGTCGATCGTGTCGCCGTAGGTCATCGTCTCGCCGTCGCAGACGAGGCATGGGGCGTCCAGGCCCATCGAGGCCCCTTTGTCCAGATAGTCGACCAAACGCATCAGCAGATCACGCCTGAACCGTGAGGACGGGCTCGGCCACGAATCCGTACGCGCGCAGGACACCCAGAAGCTCGCGATGACCGAACGCCTTGCAACCGGACGCGAAACCCACCCGGTTCTGTGCACCCCCGATCAGCTGCTGGGCCGCGTAGGCCTGCAGGACGCCGGTCTGCTTGTAGTTCTGGTTGCCGTGGATCACGCAATGCGCCCGAGCCAGCGGTCCAGAGGCGTGGACCGAGTCCAAGGATTTGTTCAGCCACGGGTTCTCCCGCGGCGGCATGACATTCATGACCTCACGTGCGGTCGCCTCCAGCGCGGCGTTCTTCTCCTCGTCGGCCATGTCCTTCGTCGCTTCGAGCGCCGCACCGACGATCTGCGGAACGCCGACCATCAGCGCCTTGTTGAAGACGCCGCCGAGGGCTTTGCAGTTCTGGACCCGTGGGTCGTTCTTGTACCAAACCGGGTGGGAGGTGCCGCCCCACGGAAGAGCGAGGCCGAGCTCATGTTGTCCCGGGATCGCCAGCTGGGCATGTCCCTCAGTCGGGTCATGGTCGATGTATTCGTTGCGCACGAGGTAGGCCGCGGGCGCGGTGGCCGCGTTGTAGAGGATCGTCTGGGTTGACGCGATCGTCGGACTGCCGCCCCAGAACACGGCGATGTCCAGCGTGTCCAGACCCGGCGTCTCCAGGCACAACTCGGCCGCGATCTCACCGGTCGTGTACATCTGGGCGATCCCGGGCGAAATGAGCAGCCCGGCGTCGGCGAAGGCCTGGCCATACCGCTCGTCGCAGTCGCGAACCCAATCCTGCTCACCCGTGGTGTCGATGTAGTGGACGCCGGCGGCGAGGGCCGCCTGGACCGTCTCGTGGCCGAACCGGGAGAACGGTCCGACCATGTTGCAGACCACCTTGGCACCGCGAAACAGCTCGGTCAGCGACTCGACGTCGTGATCGACCTCGGCGATCTCGTAATCGGCGGTCTCGATGCCTGGAACGTTCGATTCCATCGAGGCTTTGAGCTTGCCGGCGTCACGGCCGGCCGCGACGAACGGGATCCCGTAGTCGCGCAGGAACTCGCAGACGAGCCGTCCGGTGTAGCCCGACGCCCCGTAGACGACGACTGGCTTGGTGCTGACCATGGTTCACATCCCCATTCCGCCGTCGACCGGCAGGCCGACGCCATTGATGAACTTCGCTTGATCCGAGGCGAGGAAGACGACGGCATCGGCCATGTCCTCGACCGTGCCGAGGCGACCCGACGGTGTCTGGTCGATGACCGCGGCCACGGCTTCGTCCGGTGAGCCGAAGAGCCCGATGCGCGCCACATCGGCGGCCAGTCCGGCACCCATCTCGGTCGGAACGAGGCCCGGATAGATCGAGTTGACGCGTACGCCGTAGCCGAGCTTTCCGCTCTCCATCGCCGCGACACGGGTGAATCGGTCGACTGCCGATTTGGTGGCCGAGTAGACGCTGATCGCCGGGAACGCGATCGTGGCCGAAACCGATGCGACGTTGATGACGGCGCCGCCTTGACCGGCGGCCCCGCCCGGGCGCATCGCGAGGAAGGCGTGCTTCGTGCCGAGTGCGGTTCCCAAGATGTTGATGTTGAGCATCGTCGTGATGTCGGCCGGGTCGAGGTCGACCACCAGGCTGGTGATCTCAACGCCAGCGTTGTTCACGACGATGTCGAGACCGCCGATCTGTTCTATCGCGCCGGCAATGGCCGATTCCCACGCGGCCTCGTCCGTGACGTCGAGCTGCACGAAGCCGTGACCGTCTCCCAGCGACTCGGCGACCTTGGTGCCGAGGTCGTCCTGGATGTCGGCGACGACGACGCGGGCTCCGGCCCGAGCCAGGGCACCTGCCATGCCTTCGCCAAGGCCTTGCGCACCGCCGGTGACAAGCGCGTGCCGTCCGGAGAGGTCGGTCATGAGAAGACTTCCTTTGCTTCAGTCAGGTGACGCCGATCACACTTCCGACGTCTTTGGACATCTGTCAAGACTTTCTTTGACAATTGTCCAAATTTCCAGATTTTCGGGTTATGGTGGGCGCTGTGACCAAGACCGCAACGCGACCACCGCGACGGCTTCCGGCCGACAAACACGACGAGCGCCGACGCGCGCTCGGTGCGTCGGCACTGCGCACCCTGAGCGAGTTGGGCTATGCCCGAGCGTCGCTGCGGGAGATTGCGCAGAACTCGGAGTTCAGCCATGGCGTCGTGCACTACTACTTCGACGACAAGCTCGACCTGATCGTCTACGGCGTTCGGCAATACAAGGAAACCTGCGTCCGCCGGTACGACGGCGTGGTCGCCGATTCGACGACGCCTGAGGAGCTGGCTGACGCCTTCGCCGCCAAGCTGGTCGAGACGATCGTCGACGAGGCGCCCATGCATCGGCTCTGGTATGACCTGCGGTCGCAGTCGATGTTCGAGGACTCGCTGCGCGACGCGGTGCTCCTGATCGACAAGACACTCGAGGACATGATCTGGCGCGTCGTCCAGCGCTACGCGGACTTGGCTGGACGCAAGCCAAACGTGGCTCCGGCCACGGCCTACGCGCTGCTCGATGGACTGTTTCAACAGGCCCTCCTCGCCCACCTCTGCGGGCGCCGGAAGGCACTCCACGACCTCGCGGACCGGGTGCGCGACCTGATGCCAAGGCTGGTGGCGTGATGGCGATCGGACAGGACTTCTCGACGGAGATCGCTGACCTCACGAATCAGGTGGAAGAGCTCATCCGCGTCGTCGCCACCAAGGCGCTCGATCCGGACAACGGTGTGCTGGCCGAAGTGGAGGCGGCCGCGCTCGGGCCGATTCAGGAGCGCTTCGTCAATTTCCCGGCGCTGACCGAGGAGACGCTGGCCTCCACCCGCCAGAACGTGACGTACTGGCTCCGCTCCATGCAAAGCTCGCCATTGAACCTCCCCGAGCCGACGCTGGTCGCCCCGGTCGTCGGTCTGGCGCGATCGCTCGCACGGCGCGGCGCCGCTCAGGATCTGTGGGCGGCCTATTCGGCCGGCCGCGAAGCCCTGTGGCGCGCCTGGATGCGCATTGCGTTCGAGAGTGCCCCGAACCTGGAGACGCTGAACGACGCCCTCAATGTGGCATCCACGTCGCTGTCGCGCTGGGTGGATGAGACTGTGTCGCAGATCAACGCGCTGGTCGCGCAGGAGAACAGCAACCAGACCGGCGCCACCCACGAGCTGAAGCTGCAGACCGCAAGCCGCATCCTGGATGGCACACCCATGGACGAAGAGCTCGCGGCCTACCGGCTGAAGTACCCCCTCACCGGTGACCACATCGCGTCGATCCTCTGGACCGATCCGGCCGCTCCCGATCAGCCCGCTCTGCGCCAGGTGGCCGAGAAGTTCGCGGCCTGTGCTGCCGAGCACCAGGCGAAGGCGCTCGTCGTGCCCGCCACCTCGTCCTCGATGTGGGTCTGGGTCAACAATCCGAACGGTGACGCCAAGGAGCGTCTCGTCCCGGTCCTCGCCGGCTCGCCGCAGGTGCGGCTCGCGCTGGGCTCGACGACGTCGGGAATCGACGGCTTCCGACGCAGCCACTACGAAGCCGTCGAGACGCAGCGCCTGATGGTCCGCGTCGGCAATGTCCAGATGGCTTCGTTCGAAGACGTCTCGCTTGCTGCGCTCGGCGCCCACAACGAGCAGGCGGCTCGCGAGTTCGTCGCACGGGTCCTGGGCGATCTCGGCACCGCCGACCGCGAACTGCGTGACACCGTCCGGGTCTACATCCGGCACATGTACAACGCGTCCAAGACCGCGGACGAGGTCTACGCGCATCGCAACACGGTCTTCCACCGGATCCAGCGGGCCGAGGAACTCCTCCCCCGATCGTTGGCCACCAGCGGCATCGAAGTCGGCGTCGCGCTCGAACTTCAGCGCTGGCTCACGTAGCGATGCGCTCAACGAGCGTCTCCCCGCGCCGGAAGCCCGGCGCAGTCCACGTGACGTCGAGCGGCACCGGCCCGTTGGGCAGCCACGGCTGCTCGTTGACGCACTCGGTCACGTTCCACGTGCCGCGCTCGACGACACCCAAGGCGGCGTCGATCACCCGGTACTCCTGAGGGACGTGCTTGCGCCACGGGGTCGGCTGAGACTCGCAGAACGCCACGACCAGGTCGCCCGGCTGGAAGTTGAGGCGCTTCTGCAGGGCAGCGATGAGCCGCTCGTCGTGCAGGTGACCGTCACCGAAGTTCCAGCCGAGGATGGTGTTGCAGACGAATTCACCGTCCCGGATGGTGCGGGTCTCGATGTCCGGCAGATGCTCGATCAGGACCGAGTAGAGACCACGCCCTTGGCTGTGCAGCGAACGCCATCCGAGTAGCTTCTGCATGGTCATCTCGGCGTCATCGGCCTCATACGGCGCCGGCTTCATCCGCTGCAGCTGTGACACCTGGCTCTCCACCAAGGGCAGTTCACCCACGCGGTCTTCGATGCCGGGCCGCATCGCCCACGTCGCCGACGCCCAGTTGCCTGCGTACTGCCGCATGGACGGCAGGAACGAGATCTGGTCGGGCCTGAGATTGCCCCAGATGGGGAACACCAGCACAAGCGCCGCGATGGGGATCAGCAGCAGCGGCTCGGAGAAGTTCCAGATGTTGTACACCGACGCGTCTAGCCCGTAGCCGAGCCCACCCCAGAGGACGAGCACCGCGAACCCGAAGAAGACGTTCCATTCGAGCGGAACCGCCAGCGGGAACGTCGAGATGATGAACAGGTGGAACACCACCATGGCGAGCGCACCGGCGATCGCCACCTCACGGCTGGTGGTGAAGAGAAGCACCAAGGGGATGCCGACCTCGATCGTGGTGCCGCCGACGTGCGCCATGAACCACGCCAGCTTGCTGGGGCGCAGATCGTTGGGGACGTTGCGGTAGTGCATCTTCTTGACGAACGTGGGCATGCCCGGCTGATTCGAGACCATCGGCGGCACGACATTGATGAAATGCTCGCCGAGCTTGGAGACGCCGGCGCCGATCCAGATGATGCAGATGATGATCTTGAACCCGACGATCAGATCGATGAAGTTGCCGGGCTGAGCACCTTCGCGCGTGACCAGCGCACCGAGCGTCGCGCCGACCAAGATGATCGGCAGGTACTGCTCGGACCGGCCGGCCAGGAAGATCACCTTGTCGCGCAGGCCCATGAGGGGCATCGCGATCAGGATGGGGATCAGGGCCGCCGGCGGGATCAGCTCCTGCGTCGGCGTTCCCGGCGGCAGGTTCGGCACGGGCACTCCTTGGAGGAACAGCGGGTACGCCAGGCTGGCGAACACCGCCAACAGCAGTACGACATCGAGGGCGGTCCGGGTGTCACCGCCAGTGCCAGGAACACGGTTGGCCCAGGGAGCCATCCGGATCGTGCCCGGCCGCAGCCAGTAGCGCACGTTTCCGAGCATGGGAACGAAGTGGCCGCACAGCGGCCCGAAGGTGCCACCGAACCCAAAGACCTCAATGAACATGAGCCAAAGGCACAGCTTCTGGTAGGTGATGATGTTGTCGAACCACGTGCCCGGATCCATGAACACGACGTCAGCTGACGTGGCGGCGGCGATTCCGATGCCGGCGCCGAAGTACAAGCCGAACATCTTGAGGATGTAGATGAGGTGCAGCATCCGGGGCGTGCCGAAGCCGTCCACCGCCCAGTGCTGCGACAGGATGCGGATCCGCTCCAAGAACGGAAGCTGCAGGAACTCAGCAGGCTTGACCGGCTGTGGGGTTGGGTTGATGAATCCCACCATGACTCCTTAGAACAGGCCTGCGGTGAGGCCGCCATCGAGTGCCAACCCGGAGCCGCTGCAGAATGACGACTCTTCG
>DATFFJ010000281.1:0-8816 GCA_035250065.1 Aeromicrobium sp.
CTGACGCATCGTGTGCGGGAGCTCCTGGACCACGTCGAAGGATCCCTCCCACGCCAGGTCCAGCGCCACCCCTTCGGTCTCCTCAAGCACCACCCGGAGCCGGCGAAGCGGGTCGACCACCTCGATGCGATACCCGCCCACCTGCTGGTCGAGCCGGTCGGACCCCCGCGGGTCGGCGGCGTCACCCAGGTGCACGGCGGTCTGCTCGTCGCCGCGACGCACCAGGACGAACGCGTCCTTGGTGCCGAGATTCGGATAGAACCCCAGGCCCGTGATCAGGAAGATGTCACCGGTGCGGTCGTGCGCATTGAGATAGCAACGATCGTAGAAGTTGCGGTCGGTGCTGCCCGCCCAGGCCACCGGCCGCGGCAGCTGATGGATCGGGAACTCGTCCAGGGGTCCGACACCGACGTACTCACTGTGCAGACCAGGGGGCAGATCGGGCGTGGTCATGCCCCGACCTCGTCGAGGAGACGCTCGAACAAGGGCCGGTGATGGAAGACAGACTCTGGATCCTCGGGCCGCTCGATCTCTCCGAAGTGGATCTGTCGCTCGCTGGTGCGCAGGAAGACACACGCCCAGTTGACGGCCGCGTGGAGCTCGTACCAGGTCAGGTCACCCAGCTCGACCCCCGAGAGCTCGGTGTACACGGCGCAGACGTCCTCGCTGCGCATGAAGTGGGGCATGCCCGGCATCTCCAGCATCGAGGTGATCGCCTCAAACACCCGGTGCGCGAACACCATCCACGCGACGTCAAGCTCGCGCGGACCGAGCGTGGCCATCTCCCAATCGAGAACGGCCACCGGTGCGAAATCGCGGTACATCATGTTGCCGATCCGGGCGTCGCCCCAGGACAGCACCGGATCACCCGTCTCGTCCGGCAGGTTCGCGCTAAGCCACGCCAGCCCGCGTTCGGTCAGTGGCGAAGCGGGGCTGCCTTCGCTGACGGCGTAGTGGTACCAAGCCGTCGTCTTGGCGAGGTTGCGCGCGAGCGGGGTCGGCCCCTCGTGGCCGGTGACCGCAGGATCAAGGAATGCGAACGTGGTGGCGGCGTCGGGGATGCCGTGCAGCTTGGTCAGCACCTCGACGCTATTCCTCTGGACCGCCTGCTGTTGCTCTGGCGTTGCGTCGAACAACCAGTTGTCGCCAAAGTTGTACGGCAGGACGTCCGGCGGCACGACGCCGTCGAGCCGGTGCATCAGGAAGAAGGGTGTACCGAGAACCTCGCCAGATGGCTCATTGAGCCCCAGCGGGGGTACCGGTACGCCGGCCAGCTCGCCAGCCAGGCGCATCGCCTCGTACTGATCGGTGAGTCGGTACTCCGGAAAGACCGGCAGGTCGTCGGGTGCCGGGGCGACCCGGGCAACGTACTCGCGGGTGATTCGTTCGCCGTTCTCCGTGCTGGTGACATCGAGTGGCACCGTCTCGCTGGACATGCCATTGGCCTGCGCCACGTCATGGAGGACGACCTCGGGCTCCGCGCCCGCGGGCAGCGCGTCCGTGAGCCACTGAGTCAACCGATCGCGCACTTCGGCTGGGTCACGGGTGGATCGTTGGAGGGTCATGTCGGCGGCCGGAGCCGCCGGTGATGCTGGGTCAGACGGGGTCACCCGCATTACGATACATTTTGTACCGTATTAGGGGAAGCGTTCGATGAAGGTTGATCAAGTTCGAGCAGCGGGACGTCCGCGGGACCCCCGGATCGAGCAGTCTGCCTTGGCTGCTGTCCGCGAGTTGCTGCTGACCGGTGGCTACCCCGCCGTGACCATGGCGGCCGTGGCCGAGCGCGCCGGAACCACCCGCATGGCCCTCTACCGCCGATGGCCGGCCCTCCCGCATCTCGTCCACGAGGCGGTCTTCCCGGACGAGCTGATGCTCGACATGCAGCTTGGAGCCGACCTCGCCACGGATCTCGCCGGATTCGTCCGCGGGACCCGTGACGCCCTGTGCTCGCCGATGGCTGCCGCTGCGGTGCCCGAACTCTTGGCCGCATCGGCGACGTGGCCGGACCTCCATGCCGCGATGCTGCAACGGTTCGAGGGCGCGTTCTCCGCCCTCGACGACCGGCTCGCTGAGGCGATCGCGGCGGGCGAGGCACATCCGGACGCGCGCAGCGACGAACTCCTGCAGCTCATCATCGGTGCGGTGATCTCCGGAGTGTTGCTCACCCCGGACGAGCTCGACGACGCCTGGGTCGACCGACTCGCGGCGACCCTGCACCGCAGCCTGCGGCCGTAGTCCTCGCGGCGCTCGTCAACGAGCTCAATCAGCGCGGTTCGAGGATGACGACCGGGATCTCCCGGTCCGTCCAACTCTGGTAACGGTCGTAGTCGGCGTACATGTCGACGAGCCGGGGCCACAGCGCGGCCTTCTCCTCCGGCGTTGCAACCCGCGCCCGAACCGGCCGGCCGCGCTCACCGCGCAGGTGCACGGTGGCATCGGGCTGCGCCACCAGGTTCGCGAACCACTGTGGGTTCTTGGGCATGCCGCCCTGCGAGGCGACGATGACCAGGTTCGCACCGTCAGCCAGGTACAGCACGGGCGTGGTGAAGACCTTGCCGGACTTGCGGCCGGTGTGTTCAAGCAACAGCGTCGGTGCCGGCTTCTTGAATCCGGCGCCTACCCGCCACTTCGAGCCGATGTGTCCGTTCGTCAGCTTGAAGACGCCGACGTGCGCCTTCGACGCCGCCTTGATGATCGTCTTGGTCAGCGGTGAGTCCAGACCCTTGGGCGGTTCAGTGGTCGTCATGCGACAAGTGAATCACTGCCGATTGGGTCAGCGACGAGGCAGCACCAGGTTCTCGTGGTGCTCGCCCGGGGGCTCCCAGCCAGGTGGGCCGAAGACGTACCCGAGCTTGTTCCGCAGGCCGCGGGTGCCGCGCACGTCACGGATCACGTCGACGAATCCGCCGTACTCGAGTTTCAGCAAGTTGTAGGTGTCGACCTTGTACGTCAGCCCGTAGGTCGGCTTCTGCTTCTCCGGCGTGAAGGTGCCGAACATGCGGTCCCAGATGATGAGGATGCCGGCGTAGTTCTTGTCGAGGTACTCCGGATCACTGCCGTGATGGACCCGGTGATGCGACGGAGTGTTGAAGATCAGCTCGATGGGCCGCCACAGCTTGCCGATCAACTCGGTGTGCACGAAGAACTGGAAGATCAGGTTGACGCCGAATGCAACGTAGAGCGTCCAGGGAGCGAAACCCAGCAAGGGCAGTGGGAGCCAGAAGAAGAACTCGAACCAGGGATTCCACTTCTGCCGCAGTGCGGTTCCGAAGTTCATGTACTCGCTGGAGTGATGAGCCTGATGGGCCGCCCACCCAATGCGCACCCGGTGCACGAAGCGGTGGTTCCAGTAGTAGAAGAAGTCGAGACCCAAGGTCACCAGGACCCAGTACCACCAGGTGTCCGTGGGCAGGTGCCACGGCGCGACGTACAGGTAGATCGCCATGAAGACGAAGAAGGATCCGACCTTGAATGCGGTGAGGAAGAACAGCGAGCCGACGCCCATGGAGAGGGAGGCTCGAGCGTCCTTGACCGCGTAGCCCGTGACGTTGTCGTCGTGGTCGAGCCACTTGAGCGCAGCCAATTCCATCAAGATGGTGAGGATGAAGAAGGGTGCGGCGTAGGTCACGGGGTTCGTCGTGGGGTCGAGAACCGCCTGCCAATCGATGTCCATGGTCGCCTTCCAAATATGACTGCTGAGTAAGTTACCACAAGGTCAATTTATGCGCTAGTCTCTTTTCATGGCCCGATCGAACGCCGGCACCAAGGGCGTCCCCCGCCTCGAACGCGAGAACCAGATCCTCACATTTGCCTCGGAGATCTTCGCCGAGGACGGCTTCGCCGGCGCCAACATCCAGACCGTCGCCGAGCGCGCCGGCATCTCCAAGCCGCTGATCTACAACTACTTCGGTTCGAAGGAAGGCCTCTTCCTCGCCTGTATCGAGCGCGCCGGCGAGATCGTCGCCGCAGAAGTCGAGCGCATCGCCAACGAGGACATCGTCGGGATCGAGCGCGGCATGCGCACCCTCGACGGGATGTTCCACGTGCTCGAGGACCAGCGACACCTGTGGCGTCTCTTCTACGACCGGACGGCCCCGACGACCGGGCCCGTCGCGGATGCGGTCAGCCACTACACCGAGCGCATCACGAAGCTGGCCGACGAAGGCGTCGCCGAACTCATGGCGCTGAGCGGAAACACCCAGCGCCTCGACGTCTCTGCCATGACAGCGGTGTGGCTGGGCATCGTCGACAGCCTGATGCGCTGGTGGGTCGAGCATCCGGACGAGTCCGCCTCGGCGATGACGGAACGCAGTGGACGCCTGCTCGTCGCGATCCTCGGGGGCGCGCAATGACGTCAACGCTGGCTGATCGGAGCTCTCGCCTCGCACTCGCGCACGTGCTGGCGATCGTGGGCCTCGCCGCCTGGATGACGCTGTGCGATCGGTTCTTCCACGTCCACACCGGCACGGTCGTCCACTTCTGGCAACCCTTCATGGGCGACCAGACGGTGTGGGTCATCCCCATCTTCGGCCTGGCAGCGATCGGATTCGTCACGACCGCGCCCCGCTTCGCGGCGGTCCGGGCACGCCCGCTTCGATTCGCCGGTGAACTGCTGATCATGACGACGATCTACGCGACGAGCGGGTTCGTCGGCTTTGAGCACGGCACCCTCGTCACGGCGGCGTTCGTCAGTCTGTTCGCCGTTCGCCTGCTGGCCTCGCGCGAGCGCGGCACATTGCTGGCGATCGGGCTGCTGCTGACGGTGGCGGGTCCGCTCTTTGAGTCACTGCAATGGCAACTCGGGATGTTTCGCTACACGCAGCCTGACTTCATCGGCGTGCCGTGGTGGCTGTTCCCGTTCTACGCCAACGGCGCGTGGGCCGTGCGCGAACTGGGCGCCCTGCTGCCAAGGCTCAGGAACCGGGCGGGCTAGGAAGCCGCTGAATCGCCGTACTCCTCGGCGAGGTCCGCGTACTGGTCGGGGATCGCGTCTCCGTCTTCCCCGTGAAGCTCACGCGCCAGATCCCCGAAGTCGGTGTCGAAAGTCCGGTACTTCAGGTCGCGAGCGACCTTCGTCTGCTTTGCCTTAGCTCGGCCGCGCCCCATGGGTCGACCCCCTCGCACAGTTCCAGAAGTTTGTCGTGCCTCACAGAATAGCGAACTGTTCCGAATTTCACGGAAGCGACCCACGACCGGGTGGATAACCGAGGCTCAGGCGTGCGAACCGACCAATTCCACCGTTCCGGGTCCTGAATGAGGCTCGGCTGCCGTCACTTCGCCCGCAACCCAGGCGTCGATCTGATGCTCGGCCAACACAGCCAATGCGGCTTCGCTGGCGTCGCCCGGCACCAGTGCCACCATTCCGACTCCGATGTTCAAGGCTTCCTCAACGTCGGACTGCATCAGGTTCCCAACATCCTGGACCAGCCTGAAGATCGCCGGCAGTTCCCACGTCGCCCGGTCGATGGTCACGCGGACGCCGTCCGGCAGGACGCGCGCAAGATTGGCTGCCAAGCCGCCGCCGGTGACGTGCGAGAGAGCGTGCACCTCGGCCCGAGCGATGAGGTCAAGAACCGGCTTGGCGTACAGCCGGGTCGGCGTCAGCAACGTCTCGCCAAGTCGGGCACCCAGGTCCTCAACGTCGCGGTCGAGCGACCAGCCGGCGTCCTGGAGCAGAACTCGTCGCACCAGCGAGTACCCATTGGAATGCAGCCCGGACGACGCCATCGCGATCGCGACATCGCCGGCGCGCACGAGCTCCGCACCCAGGAGCGAGTCTGCCTCGACAACGCCGGTGGTCGAGCCGGCGACGTCGTACTCGTCCACACCCAGGAGGCCGGGGTGCTCGGCGGTCTCGCCCCCGAGCAGGGCAGTGCCCGTCTCGACGCATGCCTGCGCGATTCCCTTGACGATGTCGGCGATGCGCTCGGGCACGACCTTGCCGCAGGCGATGTAGTCGGTCATGAACAGCGGCTCGGCGCCACACACGACGAGGTCGTCGACGAGCATGCCGACCAGGTCGAACCCGATCGTGTCGTGGACGTCCATGGCCTGGGCGATCGCGACCTTGGTGCCGACGCCGTCGGCGGAGGTCGCCAGCAGCGGACGCCGGTAGGCGGCCAGCGCGGAAGCATCGAAGAGGCCGGCGAAGCCACCGATGCCGCCGACAACCTCAGGCCGGCGCGATTGCTCAACCCACTGCTTCATCAACTCGACCGCGCGGTCTCCCGCCTCAACCGAGACTCCCGAAGCCGAGTACGCCGACGCCGGCTGCTGGGACGACGTCACTGGATGACCTCGAGTCCGGGCTTGGCAGCCGGCTCGAGCAGGTACTTGCCGATCAGGTCGTCTTCGGGCAACGCGATGGGGTAGATGCCATCGAAGCAGGCCCGGCAGAGGTTGTCCTTCGCGATGTTCGTGGCGTCGATGAGCTCGTCCAGGTCGACGTACGCCAGGGAGTCCGCCCCGATCGCTCCGCAGATCTCATCGACCGAGGCACCGTTGGCGATGAGCTCGGCGCGCGAGGCGAAGTCGATGCCGTAGAAGCACGGCCACTTGACCGGCGGGCTCGAGATGCGCACGTGCACCTCGGCCGCGCCGAATTGGCGAAGCATCGCGATGAGCGCGCGCTGGGTGTTGCCGCGGACGATGGAGTCGTCGACCACTACGAGGCGCTTCCCACTGATGACGTCGCGGAGTGGGTTGAGCTTGAGCCGGATGCCCAGCTGCCGAATGGTCTGGGACGGCTGGATGAAGGTCCGGCCGACATACGAGTTCTTGACCAAGCCTTGGCCAAACGGGATGCCGCTCTCCTTGGCGTAGCCGATGGCTGCCGGTGTGCCGGATTCCGGAACCGGGATGACGAGGTCGGCCTCGACCGGAGCAGACCGGGCGAGGCGTCGGCCGATCTCCTCGCGCACGGTGAACACCTTCTGGGAGGCGATGGTGGTGTCGGGGCGAGCAAGGTAGACGTACTCGAACAAGCAACCCTTCGGATCAGCTTGCGCGAATCGCTCGCTGCGCAGGCCGTTCTCGTCGATGGCCAGGAACTCGCCCGGCTCGATCTCGCGCACATAGGAGGCGCCGACGATGTCGAGGGCAGCCGTTTCGCTGGCCACGACCCAGCCGCGTTCGAGACGACCGAGCACCAGCGGCCGGATGCCCTGTGGGTCACGCGCGGCGTACAGCGTCGACTCGTCCATGAAGACCAGCGAGAACGCGCCCCGAAGCTTGGGGAGCACCTCGAGGGCGGCTTCTTCGACCGAGCGATCGTCGTACGACGCCAGCAGGCTGGTCATGACGCCGGTGTCGGAGGTCGCGCCCTCGCCGTCCGGCCGGTTTGGGGGTACCTCGCGCTTTCGGGGGATCTTCCCGTCGTTCTCTGGCTGAGGCTTCTTCACCGTGCGCTCGGCGAGCAGCTCGGTCAGCTCGTGGGTGTTGGTGAGGTTGCCGTTGTGTCCCAACGCCACCGAGCCCGTCGCGGTGGGCCGGAACGTCGGCTGCGCGTTCTGCCAGACGCTGGACCCGGTCGTGCTGTACCGGGCGTGGCCGATGGCAATCGAGCCCTTCAGCGACTCCAGAGTCGACTCGTCGAAGACCTGGGAGACGAGGCCCATGTCCTTGTAGACGAGGATCTGCTTCCCGTTGCTCACGGCGATGCCGGCCGATTCCTGGCCACGATGCTGCAGCGCATAGATGCCGAAATAGGTCAGCTTCGCGACTTCCTCACCGGGGGCCCATACGCCGAAAACACCGCAGGCGTCCTGGGGGCCGCGATCCTGGGGGTCGAGGTCGTGGGTCAGACGACCGTCTCCGCGAGGCACACCCCGATTCTACGGGGCGAGCATGCACCGAACCCAATCCGCGAGCCCGGTTTGGTGCACAGATCCCAATCCGTGCGCCGAGGTTCACGATTGAATGGCGATCATGAGTCTGAACACGGGTGCCTTGGACGCCATCCTCGCCAACGCTGTCTCCACCGGAGTCGCGCCCGGCCTCGCCCTCACGGTGGTCGGCCGGGACGGCGTGCTCTACTCGGGCGCCCATGGCATCGAACCGGACACGATCTTTCGGTACGCGTCGTGCACCAAGGCGATCGCCAGCACCGCCGCCCTCCAACTGATCGAACAAGGGCGTATGAGGCTGGACGACGAGGTCGCAGCCCATCTCCCGGAGTTCGGCAAGCTTCAGGTTCTCGACAGCTTCGCTGACGGCCAGCCCATCCTGCGGGCGCCGAGCCGCCCCGCGCTCGTGCGCGAACTGATGAACCACACGTCCGGAGCCGCCTACTTCTTCACCAGCACCGACATCGCCAAGTACCACGAGGTGACCGGCACGCCGACCATCTTGTCCGGCGCGAAGGCCTCCGTGACCGAGGTGCCCTTGCTCAACGATCCCGGCACGACCTGGTGGTACGGAACGAGCACGGACTGGTTGGGCTTGCTCGTCGAACAGGTCAGCGGCCAGCCGCTCGACGAGTACATCGAGCAACACATCGCCGGACCCCTCGGCATGACCGATCTCACCTTCCATCCCACCGATGGGCAGCAGGCGCGCATGATGCCCATCTTCAGCCGCACGTCCGAGGGCGGACTGGTCGAGGTCTCCTTGGAACTGGCCGATCAGCCGGAGTTCTGGGCAGGCGGACACGGCCTGCACGGCACGGTAGAAGCCTACGCGCGCTTCATGCGGGCCCTGCTCCGCGGCGGCGAGCTCGATGGAGCACGCATCCTGAACGAGGAGACGGTCGAGCTGGCGTTCAGCGACTCGCTGCGTGGCGTGCCGATGCCGGCCGAGGGCATTCCCACGTCTGC
>DATFFJ010000282.1:0-2722 GCA_035250065.1 Aeromicrobium sp.
CAAGAACCTCGGCCGCAGGCCTGTCGCGCGGGCGAAGCCGGCCCGGTGATCCATGGCGAAGGCGTCCTGCAAGACGACGGTGTCGCCCTCCATGCCGATCACCTCGGTCACGTGGGTGAGCCGCCGGCTTCCGTCTGGGAACCGCTGAATCTGGACGATGACATTGATGGCCGAGGAGATCTGCTCTCGGATGGCGCGCAGCGGAAGGTCCATGCCAGCCATCAGGACCAACGTCTCCATGCGGGCGACGCAGTCGCGTGGGCTGTTGGAGTGGATGGTCGACAACGAGCCGTCGTGTCCTGTGTTCATCGCCTGCAACATGTCCAGGGCCTCGCCGCCACGCGCTTCGCCGACCACGATGCGGTCCGGGCGCATGCGAAGCGCATTGCGCACGAGGTCGCGGATCGTGACCTGGCCGGACCCCTCGATGTTGGGCGGTCGACTCTCGAGCGTGATGACATGATCTTGCTGCAGCCGCAGTTCCACGGCGTCCTCGATCGTGACAATCCGCTCAGCAGAGGGAATGAACGACGACAGGACGTTGAGCAGGGTGGTCTTGCCGGTGCCGGTGCCCCCGGAGATGAGCATGTTGAGCCGGGCTTCGACGCAGCCACGCAGGAAGTCGGCGATCGGGGGAGTCAGGGACCCGAACTCGATAAGGTTCTCCGCGGTGTAAGGCGTGGCGGAGAACTTGCGGATGGTCAGGGAAGAGCCCTTGACGGCAAGGGGAGGAATGATGGCGTTGACGCGCGAGCCATCGGGTAGGCGCGCGTCGACCAAGGGGGAGGATTCGTCGATGCGGCGACCCACCCGGGCGACGATGCGATCTATGACGCGCCGGAGGTGCTCTTCGTCGGTGAACCGCAAAGCCGTTCGGCTGATCAGGCCGCTGCGCTCGATGTAGATCGTCAGGTGGTCGTTGACCATGACCTCCGTGATCGTCGGATCATCCAGGAGCCGCTGAAGAGGTCCGAGGCCGAGTGCATCGTCCCCAACCTCTTGGAGGATCCGGTGGCGTTCCTCCGGAGCGAGCCGGATGTTCTGGTCGTCGACGATCTTCGCCAGTTCGCTGCGCACCATCGCGTGGAGCTGTTCCTCGGTCAGGCTGGTGTCATTCAGCCGCGTGCCGAGCCGGGCGAGCAGTTCGGCCATCACGCGCGACTTCATGTCGGCAATGGCATCGGACGGCGCCTTCAACCCTGGCAGGCTGGGGACGGCTGGGGCCCGCACGTGAGAGTTTTCCGACTCGGCCTCAGCCAGTTGCTGCGCTTGGAATCGATCGGTCAGGCTCATCGGTGCCTCCCGGTACGTTTCATGCGGCGGTCCGAGACGTGGTACGTCAACTCCAGGAGCGGACGACGTGCGACGTTTCGGCGCGTGTTTTCCACGGCGAGTCGAGCATGGTTTCCGGCGAGAGTGATCTTGCTTGAGGCCGGAACGGCCGCGTCGATCGGAAGTCCGACGATGTTCGCCGCATCGCGCTCGGTTAGCCCGGACACGCGGTCAAAGCGGTTCAGTACCACGTGCCGGTGTTCGGGCAGCAGCCCCAAGTGCGCCAAGACGTCCACCTCCTTGCGCAGGTCGCGCAAGGTTGCGACATCGAGTGTTGCGATGAAGGCAACATCGGTCGCCTCCTCGATACTGGCCAGGGTTTCCTCCTGCAAGCCCGCCGATGTGTCAACCACGACGTAGCGGAACGTGCTCGAGAACTGGCTCACCAGCTTTCGGATCTGGTCACCGGACACCGCGCCGATCTCAGCAGGGTGGTCCGCTCCACACAGCACGTGGAACCCTGCCGGGTGCGCGACCAACAACGTGCGCAGCAGCATCGAGTCTGCCGACGGTGAGCCCAGCGCGTTAGCAACCGTGTATTCGGGTTTGAGGTCGAGGACAGTGGCGACATCGCCGAACTGAAGATCGAGATCGAGCAGGACCACCTCGCCGGGGGAGTACTCGGCGAGCAGGGCGGCAAGACTCACGGCGACCGTGGTCTTGCCCACTCCGCCTTTGGGAGAAGCGACAACGATGACCTGGTGGCGCTGACGGCCGATCGGGTCGTCCTCTGACGTCACCATGCCGGCACGGTGGAGCAGGTTGGCCAGCTCGCGGTCGCTCACCGTGCTACGAAGCACGCCTCGGATGCCCGCCTCGGTGGCTTGGCGCACCAGGTCTGGGTCTGGAGTGCCGACCAACATCACTGACATCGTCGGGAACGCGGCGAGAACCCTCCGGACATAGGCGAGGACGTGCTCTGCGGAGATACCGGCGCCGATCAGGATGAGGTCTGGGTGGAAGGAGATATCCGGCATGTGTTCGCGGATTGACGCAACGTTGTCACGGTCGATCGCCACGAGCCGGTGTCCCTTGAATGCGACGATTCGATCGAGGAGCTGATGGTCGACGGCGACCGCGAGGACGTTCGTCATTTCAGCACGTCCGCGGAGGTGATGTCTCGGCGACTGACCTCGGCATCCTTGTTCTGACGGGCAAGCCAGACCTTGCCGACTTCGGAAGCATGGACGACCTTCTCCACGGAGAGCGAAGGCAGTGCGAGGCGAACCTGGATGTTGCCGGTCACGACGCCGGCGTTGTTGACCTGTGACTCACCGCTCGCGGGGCCCGCGAGTGAGGTGACGGCCAACACGAGCGCGCGATTCGCCGCGAAGTTGGTGTGGTCGGTGTCGGGATAGACGCCGTATGTCGCGACAACTCCGACCCGGTC
>DATFFJ010000283.1:0-2469 GCA_035250065.1 Aeromicrobium sp.
GTCGTCCTTGAGGAATTGGACAACCGCGCGATACTGCTGCGGCGGCGCGTGTGGCGGTAGGTCGATCCCGACGAGTTCCACGTCTTGGATGCCGAGGTGCCGCGCCCATTGCGGAAAGACGGTGCGGATCGATGAACGTCCGGTGGTGACCCCAACGAAGTAGAACGTCGGCTTGGAGGCCGGTTCCAACGTGTCGTAGTGAAACGTTCGCGACATCACGTCTCCTTGGGGTTCATGCGCTGGCCCGAGGACAGCGAGAAGGTGCTCGACGGCGAGGGCCGTGGCCCGGCGCACGCTCCCTGTGGTGTACCCGCCTATGTGTGGCGTGGCCAGGACGCGCTCGTGCTGCAGCAGAGGGCTGAGTTCGGGTGGTTCGGAGTCGAATGCGTCGACGGCGTAGGCGGAGAGCGTCCCGTCCTCCAGCGCTGCGAGCACCGCATCGTCCTCAACGAGCGCAGACCGGGCGGTATTGACCAGAACGGCTCCGCGGACGATGACGGCCATCCTGGCGGCGTCAAGCAACGGCCGTCCGTCAGCCGATGGTGGCGCATGCAAGCTAATGATGTCGGACGATGTGAGCAGCTCGTCTAAGTCGACCCGACGGATCGGCGCGACCTGTTCGGCCGGTGCGAATGGATCGTACGCAACGACCTGCGAGCCAAGGCTGTCGAACAGGCCCGCGACACGACGTCCGATTGCGCCGAGCCCGACCACACCGACGATGCAGTCATGCAACTCCCGCCCTTGCCATCGCCGCCAGCCACCACTGCGGATTGCGGCGGCTGACCACGGAATGTGTCGAAGTGCTGAGAGGGCAAGAGCCAAGGCAAGCTCCGCCACTCCCTGCGCGTTCGCGCCGGCAGCGCGCTCGACCCGGACCCCGGCGCGTGCTGCAGCCTCAAGATCTATGGCGTCCGTGCCAGCGCCGTTACGGCTGATGACGCGTAGATCTTTGGCGGCCTCCAGGACACCGGCACCGATGCGTTCGACGCCTGCCAGCCACCCGACGCAACCTGGCACCAGCTCGAGCAGCTCCCCTTCGGTGGGAACGCGCCCGGCCGGCGCAGCAACCAGTTGGTATCCCGACGCTGGGAGCGGCCTGAGCTCCGGCACATTATCGAGTCCCGCCTCGGTGAGCGAGCGTGGCGTTACCAAGATGCGCCTCGGTGTGTTGCTGCTCATCCGCGCTAGCTTGCCTCGACGCTTTGAGAAAGCGTTGCGACTGAGCGAGCTCGTTCTGCGACCTCTGTCCAGCGGCCCTGGGCAATGTCACTGCGCGGCGCGATCCAGGTGCCTCCTACGGCGAACACATGCGGCAGCCGGAGGTAGCCTGCGGCGTTGCCGGCGTTGACGCCGCCGGTCGGCATGAATCGCGCACCGGTTGAGGCGAAAGGCCCTGCGAGAGCCGACAATGCGGCTGCGCCCCCGTAGGCACTGGCAGGAAAAAACTTGATATGGTCCGCGCCAGAGTCGAGGCAGGTGATGACCTCGCTGGGGGTGACAGCGCCCGGTATGAACGGGAATTCATGTTCTCCGGCGGCGGCAATGCAGCGAGGGCTAACCCCAGGGGAGACACCGAATCGTGCTCCGGCAGCGACGGCTGCAGCGACCGTGTCGGGTGTCAGAAGAGTTCCTGCGCCGAGGAGGAAGCCGGGGAGCTCCGCTGCGATTGCAGCGACGGCGTCGGCGGCTGCGGTTGTTCGGAACGTGACCTCCAGGACCGGAAGACCCGCTTCGGCCAGCGTCCGTGCCAATGGCACGGCGTCAGCTGCGTCCTCGACCTCCACTACAGGGATGACGCCGAGTGCCTCCATTTCAGCGAATACGTCAGGGCCCATCAACAGGCCTCCATCCGGTAGCCGATGTGATCGGGGTTCGGGCGAGTGGCCCCTCCGCCATTCTTGTCGGCGACCACGAGTTGCGCCATGCCACCCGCATCCGCGATGCATGCCGTAGTTCTGCCCGGCATCAGCCCTGAAGACATCATGGGTGATCCCTGCGAGGTAGTTCCTCTACCGCCGAGGCGACAGCTTGTATCGTCGGGCCACGTAGATCGGCCAGTAGGTCAGTCTTAGGACGAAGGAGCGTCGGCCGATGATCATCTCGCACGACCTCGGAACAACTGGGGACAAGGCCACGCTCGTCGATGCTATGGGTCGGGTGATGGCCGCCGTTACGGCGCGCTACGACACAGACTTCGGCCCGCGGGGCAAGGCGGAGCAGGACCCGGCCGCATGGTGGCTTGCGGTTTGTTCGGCCACGCGGGATCTCCTCGGTTCCGTGCCCGACGCTGCCGGGAAGGTCGAGGGCGTTTCCTTCTCCGGCCAGATGATGGGTGCGGTCCTCCTCGACGGCTCCGGGGAGCCGATTCGCCCCGCGATCATCTGGGCCGACACTCGCTCGACCGACCAAACCGATCAGCTCCTAGCACGCGTCGGCATGGACGCCGGCTACCGGATCACCGGGCAC
>DATFFJ010000284.1:0-6612 GCA_035250065.1 Aeromicrobium sp.
TTGACGCAAGTGCAGGTCGAGCAGGGCGCGGTCGCGCTCGGCCAGGCCGGCCGCCGCATCCCACACCAGCTGCTGCAAGGCCGAGGTCGCCACCGCGTCGTCGGGTGCGATTGCATGGTCAGCCATCTCGACCATCTGCTCGTCCCCGTCGTACGCGAAGCGGTTGCGCGCCTTGATGCGATGCAGGCATTGGGTGCGCACGATGGCGTAGAGCCACGGACGCAATCGATCTGGATCGCGGAGCTGGGGCAGCTTCTCGGCGAATGTCACGAAGGCGTCCGCCACGGCATCCGAGGCATCTGCGGAGTTGCGCAGCATCGAGTGCGCAAAGTCGTACAGCCGATCGGCATAGCGGTCGTACACCGTCGCGAAGGCGTCGCGGTCGCCGTCCAGGACACGTGCGACCAATTCGGCGTCGGGTTGCCCCTCGGCTGGCTCGCTCGCGTCCTCGGTCATGGCCGGATCCTAGGTCTCGAATGCGCACGGTACATCCCTTTCCTCCTGACGTCAGATGTAGGAGCCGTGCAGCGGCAGATCCTTTCAGTTTTCTTCGGGAATGTTCGGGCACGCGCGGTGCGGTGCTTGTTTGCACATGGGCCGCCAGACAGAGTGGACGTGTGGCACTCAGCGGCGAGCCGGAATTCCGCACGATCACCCAACTCAGGCGAGATGCGTTCGAACAGGACCTGCTGCTGTTCTGCCTCGCGTTCTCCGGTGGAGCCTTCCTCTACGCCGTCGTGCGCGCCCTGACCGGGGGCGCGACCGGGGGCGATTTCTGGGAAATCGGGCTGTCCGACGGGTTGTTCCTCAGCGGCCTCGTCGCCGGAGAGGCATTCCTCTTCTGGAACCTGGGGATCCGCCAAGGCCTACGCGGGCACAGCATCGGCAAGCATCGGGTGGGGCTGGTGGTGGCGGACGTGGCCACGCGCCAACCCGTCGGTTTGGTTCGCGGCGCCGTCCGCGGCGCGTTCCTCGTCGTGCTGGTGGATCTCGCCGCTGCCGCGGTACCCGTCGGACTGCCGACGGTGCTGCGCGCGCTCACACCGGACCAGGCTGGACACATCGGGTTGGTGACGTATATCGCAGCCGCGCTCTTGCTGGTGGCGGCGATTCTCCCGATTCGGCGCGATCTCGCCGACCGACTGCTGCGGACCGAGATCGTTCGGGCTTCTGGTGCCGGGGCCGTCACGTCGCCCCGCCGCCGCAAGGCGCTCATCGCCCTGGACGTCGCCGGGGTACTCGGCGTGGCTGCGGTCATGGCCATCTACGTCGCCTACTGGTGGCCGGTGCTCTGGCAATTCGCCGGGTGGAGCTGACCGAGTTCCCCGACCCGGCTGCGGCCTGCTTCCCGCACGCGGCAGGATGGGATCAGACACCTGCATCAACGGTTGGAGATCACGCATGTCCGTCGACAGCTTCAGCGCCAAGGACACTCTCGAAGTCGGGGGACAGTCCTACGACTATTTCCGACTGGACCAGGTGAGCGGTGAGGGTCTTGACGTCGCCGGCCTGCCCTTCAGCCTGAAGATCCTCCTCGAGGCGCTCCTGCGGACTGAGGACGGCGCCGACATCACCAAGGCGGACATCGAGGCGCTGGCCGGATGGGACCCGAGCGCCGAGCCGAGCAAGGAGATCCAGTTCACGCCGGCGCGCGTGATCATGCAGGACTTCACCGGGGTCCCGTGTGTCGTCGACCTCGCCACGATGCGTGAGGCGATCGTCGAGCTCGGCGGCGACCCATCCAAGGTCAATCCGCTGGCACCTGCCGAAATGGTCATCGACCACTCCGTCATCGCCGACGTCTTCGGCACGCCCGAGGCGTTCGAGCGGAACGTGGAGATCGAGTACGAGCGCAACGGTGAGCGCTACAAGTTCCTCCGCTGGGGCCAGGGAGCCTTCGACAACTTCAAGGTCGTCCCGCCGGGCACCGGCATCGTGCACCAGGTCAACATCGAGCATCTCGCCCGCGTGGTCTTCGACAACAACGGCACGGTGTACCCCGACTCGTGCGTGGGTACGGATTCACACACGACGATGGTCAACGGCTTGGGTGTCGTGGGCTGGGGTGTCGGCGGCATCGAGGCCGAGGCGGCCATGCTCGGCCAGCCGATCTCGATGCTCATCCCGCGCGTCGTCGGCTTCAAGCTGTCGGGCGAACTCCCGGAAGGCGCCACGGCCACCGACCTTGTCCTGACGATCACCGAGATGCTGCGCGAGCATGGCGTCGTCGGCAAGTTCGTCGAGTTCTACGGTCCTGGCGTGACCGCCGTCCCACTGGCCAACCGCGCGACTATCGGCAACATGAGCCCGGAATACGGCTCGACCATCGCGGTGTTCCCCCTCGACGCCGAGACAACCAAGTACCTCGAGCTGACTGGGCGCTCGGCAGATCAGGTCGCGCTGGTCGAGGCCTACGCCAAGGCGCAGGGACTCTGGCATGACCCGGACGCCGAGCCGCGCTACTCCGAGTACATCGAGCTTGACCTGTCGACCATCGTGCCGTCACTCGCCGGCCCGAAGCGTCCGCAGGACCGCGTCATCCTCGCAGAAGCCAAGGACAGCTTCCGCGAAGCGCTCACCGACTACGTTGATGGTTCCGGCGAGCAGCAGGGATACGACGAGACAGTCGCCGAGTCCTTCCCGGCCTCCGACCCACCGGGCCGAGGCGAACACACGAACGGCGCTCCGGCACCGCACGGGGCGACCGCTCGCTCGTCCTCCGAACGGCCGCGGAACCCGCAACAAGTGACGCTCGAAGACGGCACGACATTCGAGGTCGACCACGGTGCCGTCACGATCGCCGCCATCACGTCGTGCACGAACACGTCGAATCCATCGGTCATGATCGGCGCGGCGCTACTGGCCAAGAAGGCGGTCGAGAAGGGTCTCACCAGCAAGCCGTGGGTCAAGACCACGCTCGCGCCTGGCTCGAAGGTGGTCTCGGACTACTACGACCGCTCCGGCCTCACGCCGTACCTCAACAAGCTCGGATTCGACTTGGTCGGCTACGGCTGCACCACGTGCATCGGCAACTCCGGCCCCCTGATCCCCGAGGTGAGCGCGGCCGTCAACGAAGGAGACCTGGCCGTCGTCTCGGTGCTCTCCGGGAACCGCAACTTCGAGGGCCGGATCAACCCCGACATCAAGATGAACTACCTCGCGTCACCGCCGCTGGTCGTGGCGTACGCGTTGGCAGGCTCGATGGACATCGACATCACGACCGAACCTCTGGGGACCGACACGGAAGGCGATCCGGTCTACCTGCGAGACATCTGGCCGGATCCGGCGGAGGTCGAAGACGTCATAGCCTCCTCGATCTCCGCGGACACCTTCGCCTCGGAGTACGCGGACGTGTTCGCCGGTGACGAGCGCTGGAAGAATCTCCCGACGCCGGAAGGCGACACTTTCGCCTGGGACGAGGACTCGACCTACGTGCGCAAGCCGCCGTACTTCGACGGCATGCAGCTGGAGCCGTCGCCGGTTACGGACGTCACCGGCGCGCGCGTGCTGCTGAAGCTGGGCGATAGCGTCACCACCGACCACATCAGTCCGGCCGGCGCCATCAAGAAGGACAGCCCAGCGGGCAAGTACCTGATGGACAACGGCGTGGATCCGAAAGACTTCAACTCGCTCGGCTCGCGTCGCGGCAACCACGAGGTCATGATCCGCGGCACGTTTGCGAACATCCGCCTGCGCAACCAGATCGCACCCGGCACCGAAGGCGGCTTCACCCGCGACTTCACCCAGGCCGACGGACCGGTGACGACGGTCTTCGAGGCCTCGCAGGCCTACCAAGCCGCCGACACGCCGCTTGTCGTCCGGGCCGGCAAGGAGTACGGCTCCGGGTCCTCGCGTGACTGGGCGGCCAAGGGGACGGCGCTGCTCGGCGTGAAGGTCGTCATCGCGGAGTCGTACGAGCGCATCCACCGGTCGAACCTGATCGGTATGGGCGTTCTCCCGCTGCAGTTCCCGTCCGGTCAGAACGCTGAGTCACTGGGACTGACGGGGGAGGAGACGTTCGACGTCACCGGCATCACCGAGTTGAACGAGGGCCGCACGCCGAAGTCGGTGCACGTGAAGGCTGGAGACGTCGAGTTCGACGCCGTGGTCCGCATCGACACCCCGGGTGAGGCGAACTACTACCGCAACGGCGGCATCATGCAGTACGTCTTGCGCAGTTTGCTCTGACGTCAGATCTTGAGTCGACGTGCGGCGATGAGTCCGGCTACGAGCAGCGCGGCTGCGAGCAAGCCAACGGGTACGGCCATGTCTCGTGTGACGTAGGGAAGGCCGTCACCCGACCCGCCCGAGTCGCCGATGTCGATCGGTTCGGTCAGGTCTGCTCCGCCGGGTAGGTTCACCCGAACGATGGGAGAGTTCTTGCCTTCGCTGCCCACGAGGGCAGTGCGGTCCCCCCGCTCCACCGTGACGGACTCGGCTTGTTCGAGCTTGGGAGTTTCGACCTCGCCGACGGCCTCCCAGGTGGTCGGGTTGTAGATCCAAATCGCCTTGTCGCTGAGCAGGAGCGCCCATGCTCCGTCGTGCGTGTAGGTCGCGTCCGTTACCCCTCCGGGAGCTTCGCCGATGTCTCGGGCTTGCACTGTTCCGCCCTCCTGCAGGCTGGGCAGTTCGAAGACGCGGCCGTTCCCGCTCTCGTTCTTGCTGACCAGATGCACCTGGTTGGTGACCGGGTGCACAAGCAATCCCTCGACGTCCAGCGGGCCGCCGGGGAATGTCACGGCATAGCGCCTGGCGGTGGAGACCGTGGTTTCACCGGGCCCCGGTTCCGGAAACGCGTAGATGGCAACGTCGTCACGTTGACGCTCGTTGTCGCCCAGATCGCCGAGCCAAACGGTGCCGTTGGCGTCGACGGTGATCGATTCGGGATCCGAGATCGGCAGCGAACTGATGTCTGCAGCTCCGACCACCTCACCGGTCGACACCTGAATCGCGTAGACGTTGGCGCCAGCACCGCCTTCGTCGTTCATGGTGTACGCGAGGTCGTTGTGCTGGTTGCTGAGTGCAAGCCCGCTTGACTCGGCGATTCGGCCGTCGCTGATCTCGCTGATGGCGGCTACGTCGTTGTCCTTGTTGCCCTTCTTGTCGCCGTCGCCGTCGTCATCCTTGTCCGCCGAAGCCGGGCCACCCAGCAAGGCGAGCGACAGGGCGACAAGAAGCGCCAAGACGAGGCGGAACCAGCGGTTGGGCAGGTGAGTCATGCAGACATGCTGCCGGGGAGCCCCTGAAGTGAGGCTGAAGGAACCTGAACGCGCCTTCAGGTTGCCGGCAACGTCACGACGAAACGGGCTCCACCGTCAGGCGAGTCGGAGACCACCACCGAGCCGCCGTGAAGGTCGACGATCTGCCGCACGATCGAGAGTCCCAAGCCGGCGCCACCTTCGTCGCGCGCGCGGCCCTCGTCGAGTCGGACGAAGCGGTCGAACACATCGGCGCGTTGGTGCGGTGCGATCCCGTGACCGTCATCGTCGACGGACAGTTCGACGATTCCGTCTCTCGTGGCCAGGGAGACGGATACGCGCGAGCGCGCATGCCGCACAGCGTTGTCGACCAGGTTGCGCAGGACCTGACCGAGCAGCCGCGGATCCCCGTTGACGCGCGCCGGACCGATGGCCGCACCGTCCAAGGTGACGCCATCGGGCCGGGATCGGTGAATCTCGTCGAGCGCGAGGTCATCGAGGTCCACGATCTGCCGCATCGGCTTGGCACCCTCCTCGAGCCGGGCGAGCAACAACAGAGCGTCGACCAGCTCCTGCAGGCGGGCGCCTTCGGTCAGGACGACGTCGGCGAGCTCAGCGACGTTCATGCTGCCGGGGTGCAGGCGGGCGACCTCGGCATGCTGATGGATGACGGCCAGCGGCGAGCGCAACTCATGGGATGCGTCCGCGACAAACCGGCGCTGCGCCCGGGCCGAAGCGTCCAGGCGATCCAGCATATGGTTCATCGTCGAGGCAAGCTGGGCGATCTCGTCGCCGGTGTCGGGTTCCTTGAGCCTCTTGTCCAGACGCGCGGCCTCGATGCTCTCGACCTCGGCCCTGATGCGCGTCACCGGTGCCAACGCACGACCGGTGAGCACCCAGGCTCCGACGGCTACCAAGGCGACCAATGCAGGGATGGCTATCGCCAGAAGCCAGCGCGCCGCGGCTACCACCTCGAGTCCGTCGTCCAGCTCGTGGGCGACGTAGACCACCATCCGGCTGTCCTTGACGCCTTCGCTGGCGACGACGAAAGCGTCGTTGTCGACGGTCACCCGTCCGTCCCGCAACGGTGGGATGTAGAGCGCCTCCGGAGAGGCGGCGACAATGGTTCCCTCCGGCGACACGACCTGTACCAACTCGTCGTCATCGAAGGCGGTACCGAGCGCCGTTCCATCCGGTCCGACGCGCGCGGCGATTCGTTCGGCCGATGCTTCCGCCGCTGCGATCGCGGACTCCTCGACGCCCCGCGCAAGGGCGGTGTCGAAGAGCAGTGCCCCGAGCAGCAGGGCACTGGCAACCACAGCGCCAGCTGCGAACGTTGCTCGGCCACGGACGGAACGACCGAACAACTGCACGCTATTCATCGGCCACCAGCCGATACCCGGCTCCACGAACG
>DATFFJ010000285.1:0-4421 GCA_035250065.1 Aeromicrobium sp.
CTTGTGCGCCGGCGGCGGCGGGATCTGTGATGAGTGCGCCGGGTTCACCGCGTGGGAGCAGGGCAGTTGGCCCGGCATAGCCACGATCGGCGAACCCTTCGGCGATCTCCGGCGGCCGACCAGCCGGGAGAGTTCCGGCCATACCCATGAGTGGAACGTTGCCGGCGGCCGCGCGCACCGCCTGCGCCTGGACCGGATCCGTGATGATGCGGTGGTACAGCGCGCCGTGCGGCTTCACGTAGGCGATGTCCGCCCCGACTTGCCCGGCCAAACCGGCCAGGTGGCGAATCTGGTTCCGGACCTCGTCGGTCAGGTCGCCTGGTTCGAACTCCATCGGCCGTCGGCCGAATCCCTCGCGGTCCGGGTAGCCGACCTGTGCACCGATGCGGACGCCGAGCCGAACCGCCGCGGCACAGGTGGCGAGGATCAGGTCGTCGTCCCCGGCGTACGCGCCGGTGCTGACGTTGGCACTGGAGACGACGGCAAGAAGCGCCTCGTCCTCGCCGGTGTCCCAGCGCTCGGCCGACTCGCCGAGGTCAGCGTTCATGTCGATGAGCCGCGTCACCTGCTCATCGTGCCGCATCCGAGGGGGTGGGCGGCTTTAGCACTCCTTGGGGGTGAGTGCTAGATTTCTTCATGCCCGCTGGGCTCTCAAACATCTGAAGAATCACTCACATCGTGGAGGTCGACAGTGTCGGTCAGCATCAAGCCGCTCGAGGATCGTCTCGTCATCAAGGTCGTCGAAGCCGAGCAGACCACGGCATCCGGACTCGTCATCCCGGACACCGCCAAGGAGAAGCCGCAGGAGGGCGAGGTCCTCGCTGTGGGTCCGGGTCGCGTTGACGACAACGGCAACCGTGTTCCGCTCGACGTCAACGTCGGCGACAAGGTCATCTTCAGCAAGTACGGGGGCACCGAGGTCAAGTACGGCGGCGATGAGCTGCTGATCCTCAGCGCCCGCGACGTGCTCGCGGTCGTTTCCTGACATGCCGGCGAAGATCCTGGCGTTCGACGAGGACGCCCGCCGCGCCCTCGAGCGCGGTGTCGACAGGCTCGCCGACACGGTCAAGGTCACGCTCGGCCCCAAGGGTCGCTACGTCGTCCTGGACAAGAAGTGGGGCGCGCCCACCATCACCAACGACGGCGTCACGGTCGCCCGCGACATCGAACTGGACGACCCGTTCGAGAACCTCGGTGCCCAGCTGGCCAAGGAAGTCGCCACCAAGACCAACGACGTAGCCGGTGACGGGACGACGACCGCGACGGTGCTGGCTCAGGCCTTCGTCCATGAGGGCCTGCGCGCCGTGGCCGCTGGTGCCAACCCGGTCGCGCTGAAGCGTGGCATCGACGCCGCCGTCTCGGCCGTGACCGATCATCTCCGTGAGGCCGCGCGTCCGGTCAACGACATCAAGGACACCGCTGCGGTGGCCACCGTGTCGTCGCGTGACGAGGTCATCGGCGGTCTCATTGCCGAGGCGTTCGACAAGGTTGGCAAGGACGGTGTGATCACCGTCGAGGAGTCCAACACCATGGGCACCGAGCTCGAGTTCACCGAGGGCATGCAGTTCGAGAAGGGTTACCTCTCGCCGTACATGGTCACGGACACCGAGCGCATGGAGGCGGTCCTCGACGACCCGTACATCCTCATCCATCAGGGCAAGATCAGCGCCATCGCCGACCTGCTGCCGCTGCTGGAGAAGGTCATTGCCACCGGCAAGCCGTTGTTCATCAGCGCCGAGGACGTCGAGGGGGAGGCCCTGTCGACGATCGTCGTCAACAAGATCCGCGGCACCTTCACCTCGGTCGTGGCCAAACAGCCCGGCTTCGGGGAGCGTCGCAAGGCGATCCTGCAGGACATCGCGATCCTGACCGGCGGCCAGGTCATCACGCCGGACCTGGGCCTCAAGCTGGACACGATCGGCTTGGAGGACCTCGGGACGGCGCGCCGCATCGTGGTGACGAAGGACAGCACGACGATCATCGACGGCAGCGGCGACAAGGCCGAGGTCGAAGCCCGTGTCAATCAGATCAAGGCCGAGATCGAGGCCAGCGATTCGGACTGGGACACCGAGAAGCTGCAGGAGCGGCTGGCGAAGCTGGCCGGCGGCGTCTGCGTCATCAAGGTCGGAGCGGCCACCGAGGTGGAGCTCAAGGAGAAGAAGCACCGCATCGAGGACGCTGTCTCGGCGACCCGCGCTGCCATCGAAGAGGGCATCGTGGCCGGCGGTGGTTCGGCACTTGTGCATGCCGCCGCCGCGCTCGACGGCGACCTTGGCCTCACCGGCGACGAAGCGATCGGAGTCCGCATCGTGCGCACCGGCATCGACGCTCCGCTGGAGTGGATCGCCCGCAACGGCGGCTACTCCGGCGAGGTCGTGGTGTCCAAGGTGCGCGAGAGCGGGCAGGGCTACAACGCGGCCACCGGCGAGTACGGCGACCTCGTGGCCCAAGGCGTTCTCGACCCGGTGAAGGTCACCCGCTCGGCGTTGGCCAACGCCGCCCCGATCACGTCGATGCTGCTCACGACGGAAACGATCGTCGCCGAGAAGCCGGCCGAAGAGGAAGCCGACGCCCACGCCGGCCACCACCACTGACACGCCCGCGGAATTGCCCAGTCACCACACGGTCCGTCCTGGCCGTGTGGTGCCTGAGTAACATTGGTTCATGGAACAGGGCATTCCGGACAAGTTCGCCTCTCTCGGCCTGACGTACGACGACGTCCTGCTCCTGCCGGGTGAGACCGACGTCATCCCCAGCGAGGTCGACACCACGACGCGGCTGACCCGCGAGCTCACCTTGAGCATTCCGCTGTTGTCGGCGGCGATGGACACCGTCACCGAGGCGCGCACGGCCATCGCCATGGCCCGCGAAGGCGGTATCGGCATTCTGCACCGCAACCTCTCAACCGAGGACCAGGCGTACCAGGTCGAGCTGGTGAAGCGCACCCAGACCGGCATCATCCCCAATCCGGTGACCATCGGTCCCAAGGCGACACTGGAGGAGCTGGACCAGCTCGCCGGCGAGTACCGCATCTCCGGGTTCCCCGTGGTCGACGACGACAACACGCTGCTCGGCATCATCACCAACCGCGACCTGCGCTTTACCCCGGTGGCCGAGTGGGCCACCACCTACGTGGGCGACGTCATGACCGCACAGCCGCTGATCACCGGCTCGGCCGGCATCAGCCGCGACGAGGCGTCGGGCCTGCTGCGCCAGCACAAGCGGGAGCGTCTTCCGTTGGTCGATGCCGATGGCAAGCTCGCCGGCCTCATCACCGTCAAGGACTTCGTCAAGTCCGAGCAGTTTCCGAATGCCAGCAAGGACTCTTCCGGACGGCTGCTGGTCGGTGCCGCGGTCGGATTCTTCGGCGACGCGTATGACCGCGCGAACGCTCTCCGCGAGGCCGGCGTCGACGTCCTTGTGGTGGACACTGCCCATGGCCACGCCAGCGCACTCCTCGACATGATTCGGAAGATCAAGGCCGATCGGAACTTCGACGCCGTGCAGATCATCGGCGGGAACGTTGCCACTCGCGCCGGCGCGCAAGCACTGATCGACGTGGGCGTGGACGCGGTCAAAGTGGGCGTCGGACCGGGCTCCATCTGCACCACCCGTGTCGTGGCCGGCGTCGGCGTGCCGCAGATCACGGCCGTCTACGAAGCCTCGCTCGCAACCGAACCCGCCAGCGTCCCGCTCATCGCAGATGGTGGCCTGCAGTACTCGGGCGACATCGCCAAGGCGCTCGTCGCCGGAGCCGACTCCGTCATGGTGGGCTCGCTCCTCGCAGGCACCGAGGAGAGCCCCGGCGACGTGATCTTCCAAGGCGGCAAGCAGTTCAAGGACTACCGCGGCATGGGTTCCATCGGCGCGATGGCCTCCCGTGGCAAGAAGTCGTACTCCAAGGACCGCTACTTTCAGGCTGACGTGTCCAGCGACGACGAGATCATCCCGGAGGGCATCGAGGGTCGCGTCGCATACAAGGGCCCGCTCGGTCCAGTCGTGCACCAGCTCGTCGGCGGGCTGCATCAGGCGATGTTCTACGTCGGCGCGCACTCGATCGGGGAGCTGAAGGCAAAAGGGAAGTTCGTCCGCATCACGCCGGCCGGGCTCAAGGAGTCGCACCCGCACGACATCCAGATGACGGTCGAAGCGCCGAACTACTCGCGCTAGCGGGCCGCCGCCCGGGATCCGGGCGGTCCCTTGCAAACCGGGCGAATATCAGCAAACCGGGCGAAAATACTCGCCCGGTTTGCAGGAACTCGCCCGGCTTCCTTGACCTTGGGTCGCTCATACCCGCGCCCGGGCCCGTCATTCCACCGGTTGGTCGCGCGTTGGCATGGTACGAGGCGGGTCGCGCGACCCTAGCTCGGGTGGACTACATCCCTGACCTCCTGACCCTCTCACGGGACCTCTCTGCCGCT
>DATFFJ010000286.1:0-3654 GCA_035250065.1 Aeromicrobium sp.
CATGGCGCAGGTCGACGGCGGCTTCGCGGCCGTGATTCCGAGCACGGACCCGAAGCGTGCTGGGTTGTTCGACGGCCGGATTCCGGTGGTGTTCACCGACGGCCTGCCGAACCAGTACCCGAATACCATCTGCCTGCATAAGTTCGGCGGGGCTGACGCAGCAGGCTATCGTGCGGAACGGCCGCCGAATGACCTGACCAACGCCGAGGTCAAGCATTACGACTGTCTGAACGACAACAAGGTGCCGTTCAACCCGCGCAAGACGGAGTACAACTTCAATCGCGCGGTCACGGCTCCGGCAACCGGAGAGGATTCTTGGAAGTGGCTTCTGGTGGGGACGGCCTCGAACTGACGCCTGACCCGAGAACATCGACCAAATCCATCCGCCTCCTGATCGCTACGTGCGTTGTTGGCTTGCTCGTGGGCGCGGCCGGCTTGGCTCTGCCCCACCTGGTCGGCTCCCGCGACGAGTTCGCTTCCGACCGTCAAGCCGTCATCACCCGGGCCTCGGACTTCGCCGTCACGTTCAACACCTATTCGTCGGACAAGAAGCCCGACTACCAGCGACGGGTCAAGCCGCTGATGACGTCCGCGTACTACAAGGACTTCGTGAAGATCACGAACGTGATGTTCCAGGTGGTCCAGGACAAGAAGCAATCGAGCGGTGACGTCAAGGTGCTCTCCGTCGCGGTCGAGAACATCGACAAGGACTCAGCCTCCGCCATCGTGGCCCTCGACGCCGCGGTTCGTCGCAGTGATTCCGACGACCCGGTGGCGCGACGATTCCGATGGCAGATCTCGATGCGCAAGGTGCAGGGGGAGTGGCTGGTGAACCGTTTCGACGGAGTCCCGCCGGTCGAGGCGACCCTTGGTGACGTAACTGGGGACGACAAGGGCGGAGAAGACCAGTGAACGCCGCGCAGACTCCGAAGCCCCGCCGCCGCATCGCCGGCGAGGCGAAGCCAGCCGACGCGGCGGCGTCGGCGGCTCCGCAGACGCCAGAGGCATCCGCGGGCAAGCCCAAGCTGCCCAAGCCGAAACTGCCGCGGCGCACTCAGCCTGAGCCGGCCGAGCCGACAACCTCCGATCTCCCGGCCGCGCCGCCACGGCTCGACGCGGTCCGGGTTGCGCGGCCCAAGCCGTCGGCCAGAGTGGTGGCCCTCCTGGTCTTGGCGATCGCCTCGGTGGGATTCGGCGCCTATGGCGTCTGGCGTGGCATCGACGATTGGCGCAGCAACAGCATCGTCGAGGCACGCGCCGGCGCCACCGACGCCGCCGAGGGCGCTGCGGAGGAGATCTTCAGCTACCACTATCGCGAGCTGGACGAGCACATGCGCGAGTCCCAGGCGACCATGACGCCGAAGTTCGCCAAGAAGTTCCGGTCGATCTCTCCGGCCCTGAACGCGCTTGCCCCGCAACGCCGGATCCAGGTCAAAGCCGTCGTCCGCCATGCCGCGGCGAAGGAGTGCGGCGACACGTGCTCGCCGCAGAAGGCCACGGTGTTGATCTTCATCGACCAGGCTCGGCTCTCGGCCGACACCGAGAAGCCGACGGTCTTTGGGAACCGCATCGAGATGTTCATGGTCGATCGCAATGGGAAATGGCTGGTCGACAACATCAAGGCGCTCTAAGCCGAAGCGAATATGCGCAAATCGGCCCAATAGCGTTCCCTACCGGCCCGAGCTTGTCAAGAACCCCGCTTGCATCTGTTTGACCGGGCGGGTTAGACTCATCTTTCGCGCCCGCTGTGTCCCCTGCGTTTTGTGATGCCCTCTTTCGGGCGGTCTTGACGCGGGGTGCTCGGTGTGCGCGGAAGAACTGAATCCCGTGCCACCTTGCGAGCCCTTGGAAGGATCCATCTCTTGGCCGCCTCGCGCACCTCTGCCGCCCCCACCAGCACCACCCTCGCCCCCCGGCGAATCTCTTTCGCCAAGATCAATGAGCCGCTCGAAGTTCCCGAACTGCTGGCTCTGCAGACCGACAGCTTCGACTGGCTGATCGGTTCCGACGCTTGGAAAGACCGCGTCGCCGCTGCTCAGGCGGCCGGTCAGGACGTCTCGACCCGCTCCGGTCTGGAGGAGATCTTCGAGGAGATCTCTCCGATCGAGGACTTCTCCGAGACCATGAGCCTGTCGTTCCGGGACCACCGGTTCGAGCCACCCAAGTACTCCGTCGAGGACTGCAAGGATCGCGACGTCACGTATGCCGCGCCGCTGTTCGTCACGGCCGAGTTCATGAACAACGAGACCGGCGAGATCAAGAGCCAGACCGTGTTCATGGGCGAGTTCCCGCTGATGACCGACAAGGGCACGTTCATCATCAACGGCACCGAGCGCGTCGTGGTCTCGCAGCTCGTCCGGTCGCCGGGTGTCTACTTCGAGCGCACCCCGGACAAGACGTCCGACAAGGACATCTTCACCGCCAAGGTCATCCCGTCGCGAGGCGCGTGGCTGGAGTTCGAGATCGACAAGCGCGACATGGTCGGTGTTCGTCTCGACCGCAAGCGCAAGCAGAGCGTCACCGTCCTGCTGAAGGCACTCGGCCTGACCACTGAGGACATCCAGCAGCAGTTCGGCCAGTACGAGTCGATGATGCTGACCCTCGAGAAGGACCACACGGTCGGCCAGGACGACGCCCTGCTCGACATCTACCGCAAGCTGCGGCCGGGCGAGCCGCCGTCGCGCGAAGCTGCCCAGAACCTGCTGGACAACTACTACTTCAACAGCAAGCGCTACGACCTTGCGAAGGTCGGCCGCTACAAGGCCAACAAGAAGCTCGGCACCACCGAGGCGTTCGACCAGCAGACGCTGACGATCGACGACATGGTCGCCACGATCAAGTACCTCGTGGCGCTGCACGCCGGCGAGACCGAGGTCGAGGCCCCGGCCGGCCCGACGATCGTCGAGGCCGACGACATCGATCACTTCGGCAATCGCCGCATGCGCACGGTCGGTGAGCTGATCCAGAACCAGCTCCGGACCGGCCTGGCCCGCATGGAGCGTGTCGTCCGTGAGCGCATGACGACGCAGGACGTCGAGGCCATCACGCCCCAGACGTTGATCAACATCCGGCCGGTCGTCGCGGCGCTGAAGGAGTTCTTCGGCACCTCACAGCTGAGCCAGTTCATGGATCAGAACAACCCGCTGGCCGGGCTCACGCACAAGCGTCGCCTGTCGGCGCTCGGTCCGGGCGGTCTGTCGCGCGAGCGGGCCGGCTACGAAGTCCGTGACGTTCACCCGTCGCACTACGGCCGCATGTGCCCGATCGAGACGCCGGAAGGCCCGAACATCGGCCTGATCGGTTCGCTCGCCTCCTATGGCCGGGTCAACTCCTTCGGGTTCGTCGAGACGCCGTACCGCAAGGTCGAGAAGGGCAAGGTCACCGACCAGGTCGACTACCTGACCGCCACCGACGAAGACCGCTACATCATCGCCCAGGCCAACTCGCCGTTGGACGCCAACGGCAAGTTCGTCGACGCTTCGGTCCTGGTCCGCCAGCGCGGCGGCGAAGCCGAGCTGCGACCGGCCTCCGAGGTCGACTACATGGACGTCTCGCCCCGCCAGATGGTGTCGGTCGCGACGGCCCTGATCCCGTTCCTCGAGCACGACGATGCCAACCGCGCCCTCATGGGCTCGAACATGCAGCGTCAGGCCG
>DATFFJ010000287.1:0-5310 GCA_035250065.1 Aeromicrobium sp.
TCTCGACGACGCGACCGGGAAGTGGGGCATCCGGGTCAACCGCGTCGAGATCAAGGCCATCGACCCGCCGAACACCATCAAGGAGGCGATGGAGAAGCAGATGCGGGCCGAGCGTGACAAGCGCGCGGCGATCCTGACCGCCGAGGGCGAGCGGCAGTCGGCGATCCTGACCGCCGAAGGTGAAAAGCAGGCACAGATCCTCACCGCCGAGGGCAACAAGCAGGCCCAGATCCTGACCGCGCAGGGCGACCGGCAGGCCGCGATCCTGCGGGCTCAGGGTGAGGCCCAGGCGATCCAGGCGGTGTTCCAGGCGATTCACGACGGCAACCCGGATCAGAAGCTGCTGTCGTACCAGTACCTCCAGACGCTCCCGAAGATTGCCGACAGCCCGAACGCGAGCACGTGGATCATCCCCGCTGAACTGACCAAGGCGCTCGGCACCCTGGGCGGCACCATTGGCAAGATTCCGGTCGACGGCGGGGGCAGCAAGACGCGCGTCGATCTCGATGCGGCCGTCGCCGACGAAGACGGTGGGGCGGACGCGGACACCCACGCGGCCGTCGAGCAAGCGCTCGAAGCTGCCAAGCAGGCTGAGGCGCCGGGAGACCAGCGCACCTGATCGTCCTCGGGCGTACGATGGGAAGTCGACTTCCCGCCCCACTCCCCGGATCCCCACGATGACGATCGACACCCAAACCCGGCCTCCGGCCGCGAGCCCCCCGAGCCGACGCCGCCGCCGTCGGTCCGGGCGTCGGATCGCCGCCATCATCGCGGTCCCGTTGGTTCTGATGCTCCTGGTCGCCTTCGGGATCGTCTTTCGGGCGGTCGTGACTCATCACCGTGCGCTGCAGATCGAGGCGCCGCCGTTGGCGCTCACGCCGATGGCAACCGCGGCCGCGCCAGCCAGCGGAAGCGGCGCCCAGGTGAGCGGTGGCCCCGTCGTCGATCCGACCTGGATCCAGCAGACGTCAGCCATGACAGGCATTTCGCCACGAGCACTTGAGGGGTATGGCAAGGCTCAGCTGCAGATCGCATCGATGAAGCCGTCGTGCCGGCTGGGCTGGAACACGCTGGCCGGGATCGGCTGGATCGAAACCGGGCATGGGACGACGCGTGGCTCGGTACTCCTGCCGGACGGGCGGACGTCAAAGCTGATTCTCGGGCCAGCCCTCAACGGCAAAAAGGGCACGCGGGCCATCAAAGCCACCGCCGCGGACCACGCAGCCACCGGCGACCCCAAGTGGGACCATGCCGCCGGGCCGATGCAGTTCATCGGCGGAACATGGGCGCGCTGGGGCACCGATGGCAACCGCGACGGCATCGTCGACCGCAACAACATCGACGATGCGGCCTTGTCCGCCGCGATGTACCTGTGTGCGGGAAACCGCGATCTGAGCACCGGGGAGGGCTGGTCCGACGCTGTCCACTCCTACAACCACAGCAACAAGTACGTGCTGGCGGTCAACAAGCGGGCCAACAAGTACGCCATGGACGCGATGAGCTGATCGCCCGGCAGTACGTCAGTGCTCGTACGTGCCGGTGATGATGGCGCGAGCCAAGGTGTTGAAAGCCAGCTTGAACCCAACGACGGCTGGAGTCGCGCCCTGAACCTCAAGGCTCGGGACACCCACAGCGTGGATCACGAAGTGGTAGTTATGCACCTGATCGCCCTCCGGGGGAGCGGCGCCACCGAAGTCGAGCGTGCCGAAGTCGTTGCGCACGTGGTAACCGCCGGGGAGCGTGTCATCGCTCGCGCCAGCGCCGGCGTCGAGCGATGTGATCGACGCCGGGAGGTCAGCGACCACCCAGTGCCAGAACCCCGACACGATCGGGGCATTGGGGTCGAAGCAGGTCACGACATATGACTGCGTCTGCTCGGGTGCCCCACTCCAGCTGAGCTGGGGTGAGGTATTGCCCAGGGCATAGACCTGGTCGTCCTTGAGCGGAGCGCCGTCCGTGACGTCGGCGCTGGTCACCGTGAACGACGGCACTGGGGGGAGAAGAAGGTACGGGTTGGGCGCGACGGGTCGTTCGAGGCTGCTCATGGGCGCCTACGCTAGCGGCGTGGTCGGTCCGGTGCCAGAGGAGCTGCGCATGTTCACCGAGCTGCGCGACGTGCAGTTGCGCACGGCCATGGAGGCACAACTCGGTGTTTACATCGCCGAAGGGGAGAAGGTGATTCGGCGTGCCGTCGACGCCGGGCACACGCCTCATTCGTTTCTCCTCGCACCCAGGTGGGTCGACTCGTTGGCCGATGTCCTCCCTCGGTTCGATGTGCCCTGCCATGTGATGGACGAGCGTGAGATCGAGAGGATCACCGGCTTCCATGTGCATCGCGGTGCGCTCGCCGCGTTCGAGCGGCCCGAACCGACACCGATCGTCGATCTGATCGCCGATGCTCGGCGAGTCGTCGTCGTTGAGGACCTGGTCGATCACATGAACGTCGGTTCGGTCTTTCGGAACGCTGCGGCTCTGGGTTTCGACGGCATCGTGCTGTCCCCGCGCTGCGCTGATCCGTTCTATCGACGCTCGATCAAGGTCGCCATGGGGGCTGTGTTCTCGCTGCCGCATGCCCGCCTGGATGACTGGTACACCGCGCCGAACCTGCTGAGCGAATCGGGATTCACAACGTACGCGCTGACGCTGGGTAACGGCGCACTCGCCCTCGACGCCGTCACACCAGCAGAGCGCTCGGCGCTCATGGTCGGGAGCGAGGGGCCGGGGCTGACCGAGCATTGGCAACGGGCGGCGGACATGCGCGTGACCATTCCGATGGCGGCGGGAATCGATTCGCTCAACGTCGCCGCGGCCGTGGCGATCGCGTGCTGGCACTTCCGGCCGCGCTGAATCAGTCCTCAGCATCCCCGATGACGGGCGATACCGGCCAGTCGCTCGGGTAGCGATCGGCCAGCTCTTTGTGCCGCTTGTACAACTTCTTGCGGGCGCGCTCCGGAATGCGGTCACCGAACACTGTCCCGAACAGATGGTCCGTTTCGTGCTGGAGGCAGCGCGCGAGCAGGCCGGTACCGGAAAACTCGACCGGCTCGCCGTACTCGTCGAACCCCGCCACATGTGCCGTGTCCGGCCGCGTGCACTCGATGAACGCTCCCGGCAACGACAGGCAACCCTCGTTCTCCTCGTCGAGCTGGCGGTCGCGGCCCTCAGGCAGCGTCAACACCGGGTTGCAGACGACGCCGGTGACGTGGTTGCCGTCAGCGTCGGGGCAATCGAACACAAAGACCTTGAGGTCGACGCCGATCTGGTTCGCGGCCAGGCCCACGCCGCTGGCGGCGTACATGGTGGCCACCATGTCGGCGACGAGACGCCGCAAGTCGTCGTCGTAGGCCGTCACGTCCTTCAGCGCTTGGTGCATCACCGGCGTTCCCCAGCGTGCGATCGGGCGGACGGAGCCATCAGCGGGAAGGGGACGGGAGGCTGACGCAGGCACCGGGACACGCTACCGAAGAATTTCGGATACCGGCGGTACGCGGAATCTGCGGACGGGGTAGCCTGTCGCACAGACCACCACTACGAGGAGATTTCGTGGCAAACCGCAGAGATCCCATGGGTATCGGCCTTGCGGTCCTCAACCGCATCGCCAGCTCACCGACGCTCGACCGGCTCGGACTTCGGCGGGCGACCGAGCGCGCCGTCTATCAGGGTGCGAAGAGCGGCTTCCAGGCGGTGGGTGCCGCCACGCGGACCTTCAAGAGGGTCAAGGGCTCGGGCAAGCCGACTCGGTTGGCGACACATTCCAGTGCCGGCGTCTACGACCTGAATCCCACCGAGGATCAGGAGATGATCGTCGCGGTCGTGAAGGAGTTTGCCGGCGAGGTGCTTCGGCCCGGAGCGCACGACGCAGATGCCGCCAGCCAGACGCCCAAGGAAGTCCTGAGCCAAACCGGCGAGTTCGGTCTGACCCTCCTGAACGTTCCCGAGTCACTGGGTGGCCTGTCCGAGGAGCGATCGGCCGTGACCGGCGTGCTCGTTGCCGAGGCGCTGGCCGAAGGCGACATGGGTCAGGCCGTGGCCTGCATGGCCCCGGCCGCCGTCGCGACCGCCATCGCCCTGTGGGGGACCGACGAGCAGCAGCAGACGTATCTGCCGGAGTTCGTCGGCGACGACGTACCGACGGCTGCACTGGTCATCGCGGAGCCGACCGTGCTGTTCGACCCGCTCACCCTGAAGACCACCGCGGTCAAGACCACCGACGGCTACCGCATCAACGGACTCAAGTCCGGCGTCGTCCGGGGTACCGACTGTGAGCTCTTCGTGGTCGGAGCCGAGCTCGACGGGGCGCCACGGCTGTTCCTCATCGAGTCCAAGACCCAGGGCTTGGCCGTTGCCGATGATCCGAGCATGGGCTTGCGGGCTGCGAGCCTGGGCCGGCTGAGCCTCGACGGTGTCACCGTGCCGGACTCGGCTTTGCTCGGCACGGCGGACGACTACCGTGACTGCGTTCGGCTGTCCCGCCTCGCGTGGGCCGGCCTCGCGCTGGGCACGTCCAAGGCTGTTCTCGACTACACCAGCGAATACGTGAAAACCCGCCACGCCTTCGGCGAGCCCATTGCGCACCGTCAGGCGGTGGCCTTCAAGGTCGCCGACATCGCGATCGAATTGGAGGGCATGCGATTGGTGACCCTTCGCGCGGCCTCGCGGGCCGAACAGGGCAAGGACTATGCGCGCGAGGCCGCTCTTGCGCGCAAGCTCACGGCCGAGTACGGCATGCGGATCGGCACCGACGGCGTCCAACTGCTGGGCGGCCACGGCTACGTGAAGGAACACCCGGTCGAGCGCTGGTACCGCGATCTACGTGCCATCGGCGTCATGGAAGGAGCGGTTCTCGTATGACCATCAATCTGGAGACGCCGAAGAAGTTCCGGGCGTTCATCGAGCAGGCCAACCAGGTCGCCGACGGCTTCCTGCGCGCCAACTCGCGCAAGTACGACCTCGCCGAGCACGAGTACCCGAAGGAACTCGACCTGCTGGCTTCGCTCATCGACGGCATGGCTGATTCGGGCGAGGGCCAGGGTGCCGGCGCGGCCGGCGTCCGCCGCGAGGAGGACGACGACGACAAGGTCAAGGCAGGCAAGGTCAAGAACGGCAGCAACATGTCCTCGGTGCTCTCGATCATCGAGATGTGCTGGGGCGATGTCGGCCTGCTGCTCACGATGCCGCGCCAGGGCCTGGGCAACTCCGCCATCGCCTCGGTCGCGACGGACGAGCAGCTCGAACGGTTCAAGGGCACGTGGGCTGCGATGGCCATCACAGAACCCAGCTTCGGATCGGACTCGTCCCAGGTGTCGACCA
>DATFFJ010000288.1:0-5277 GCA_035250065.1 Aeromicrobium sp.
CGAGATCTGGGGTCCGCCGCCGTGCACCACCACGGGCTTGAACCCCGCGAAGCGCAGGAACGCGATGTCCTCCGCGAAGGCGGTCTTGAGCGTGTCGTCGGTCATGGCGTTGCCGCCGTACTTCACCACCACGATCTTGCCGTGGTACTTCTTCAGCCACGGCAGGGCGCCGGCGAGCGTGGCAGCCTTGTCGGTGACCCGCTTCCAGTCGTCGGGATGCCACTCTTCCGGGCCGTCCGGCGTGGGCTGCGGTTTCGGACTCATGTCGAATACGCCGAGTTCTCATGCACGTAGGCATGGGTCAGGTCATTGGTCCAGATCGTGGCAGCCTCGTCGCCAGACTTCAGGTCGATGACCACGCTGACCGCCCGGCTTTCCAGGGATACCTCGTCGGGGGCCGCGCCGGGCCCACTGCTCACGCACACGGGCACGCCGTTGAGCGTGACATCGAGGTCCGCGGGATCGAAGACCGCTCCCGTCGTCCCGACTGATGCGAGGATCCGCCCCCAATTCGGGTCCTTGCCATAGATCGCGCACTTGAAGAGGTTGCTTCGCGCAACCGCCCGGCCGACCTCGAGCGCATCGGCCTCCGTGGCTGCGCCCACGACGTCGATGGCGATCTCGTGGTCTGCGCCTTCGGCATCCGCAAGAAGCTGGAGGGCCAGGCTGTGGCATACCCGCGAGACCACCTCGGCCAGCTCGTCGCTGGTCGGAGTGATGCCGGAAGCGCCGCTGGCCATCAACAGCACGGTGTCGTTGGTCGACTGACAGCCGTCCGAATCCAGCCGGTCGAAGGTCTTCGCCGTGGCGGCTCGGAGCGCCGCATCCAGGGTCGCGGAGTCCGCCACGGCGTCCGTGGTGAGGACGACGAGCATCGTGGCCAAGGCCGGAGCGAGCATGCCTGCGCCTTTGGCCATACCGCCCACCGTCCACTCGGCGCCAGCTGACTGCTCAGAGGCCATCTTGGGGACCGTGTCGGTCGTCATGATCGCCTCAGCGGCACGCGTACCTCCGTCGACAGCTGCACACTCGATCGCAGCAACGGTCCCGGCGAGCACGGCGTCCTTGTCGTTGAGGAGCCCGATGAGGCCGGTCGACATCACCTGGACGTCGATGGCCCCCACCCCGTCAGCGTCACCCCCAAGCTTCTCGGCCGCCAACTCGGCTGTCGCGTGGGTGACTTCGAAGCCGGCCGGACCGGTATAGCAGTTGGCGCCCCCTGAATTGATGACGACAGCCTTCGCCGACCCCGACGTCATCGCCTCCTGGCTCCACAGGACCGGGTTGGCCTTGCACCGGTTGGACGTGAAGACGGCGGCGGCCGACGTCTGCGGGCCATCATTGATCACGACCGCCATGTCCGCGTTGCCGCTGGACTTCAGGCCGGCGACGACACCTGCAGCCCGGAATCCCAGTGGAGAGGTGACGCCGCTCATGGCGCGACACCCACCGTCGTGAGGCCGGCGGTCTCCGGCAGGCCGAGTGCGATGTTCATCGATTGCACCGCTCCGCCGGCCGTGCCCTTGGCCAGGTTGTCCATGGCACCGATCGCCACCAGCTTGTTGGCCCGTGTATCAGCCGTCGCCTGGATCTGGACGGAGTTGGCACCGAGCACCGATTTGGTCTCTGGCCACGACCCCGCTGGGAGCAGGTGAATGAACGGCTCGCCGGCGTACGCCTTCGTGTAGGCGTCGCGCACATCATCCTCATCAACACCGGGATGAAGCGGAGCGACGACGGTGGCCAGGATGCCGCGTGACATCGGCGCCAAGATCGGTGTGAAGGAGACAGTCGGCCGGGTCCCGGCGGCGCGCTGGAGGTTCTGCTCGATCTCGGGCGTATGCCGGTGCACCCCGCCGACGCCGTATGCGCTCGCCTGGCCCATCACCTCCGAGCCAAGGAACTTCGTGGCCAGCTTCTTGCCGGCACCTGACGTTCCGGTGGGCGCGACGATGGTCAAATCGGGGTGGATCAAGCCCTGGGCAAGCGCCGGGTACGCCGTCAACGTCGACACCGTCGGGAAGCAGCCAGGGACGGCGATCCGTTTCGAGCCGGCCAGCACCTCGCGCTGGCCCGGAAGCTCCGGCAGGCCATAAGGCCAGTGCCCAGCATGATCTCCGCCGTAGAAGGTCTCCCAGTCATCGGCGGACTGCAACCGGAAATCGGCACCGCAGTCGATGACGAGGATGTCGTCATCCAGCTGGTCGGCAACCGCGGCCGATTCGCCATGCGGCAGCGCGAGGAAGACTGCGTCGTGACCGATCAGGCTCTCGGCCGCGGTGGGCTGGAGGACCCGGTCGGCCAGCGGAACGAGGTGCGGGTGGTGCTCCCCCAGCATCGACCCGGCGCTGCTCGCCGCGGTGAGCGCGCCGACCGTCACCTCGGGGTGAGCGAGCAACGTGCGGAGCAGTTCGCCCCCCACGTATCCGCTCGCGCCCACGACGGCAACGCTGATCGACTTGTCGGCCATTCGCACATTCTTGCATCATCGTGCAATTCTTTGCAAGGAGCCCCTCTATTAGGGTTGCGCCATGAGAAGGACCGCCGTACGCGTCGGCATGCTCGTCGCGGCCCTGGCCGTCCTCTTCATTCCGGTCCTCGCCGCATTCGTGCCCAGCAGCTCATCCACCACACCGGACCCGGTGACGATCACCTCGTACGACGCGCACTATTCGGTCGACAGCAATGGCGTGCTCAGCGGAACGGAAACGATCGTCGGTGACTTCCCGTACGGACGGCACGGCATCTTCCGCTACTGGGACGTGCAGGACGCCGGCGACAAACACGTCCGCCTACGGCCGCAGGATCTCACCGTCACCCGCGACGGCAGTCCGGAGCCGTACCAGCTGCTCTGGGAGCAGGGGCGCCGATTCCGGGTGGCGAAGATCGGCTCGGCGGACACCTTCCTGTCGCTCGGGGAGCACACGTACGTCCTGAAGTACAAGATCCAGGGCGCCCTCGCGCACGGGTCGGTCAAGTCCGGGACGACAGCGAGCTGGGGCGGCGCCGGTTCCGCCACGTCACTGTTCAACTGGCAGGTCGTCGCTGGCGGGTGGGCCATGTCGATGCACAAAGTCAACGTGCGGGTCGACCTGCCGGCCAAGGTCACCGACGCGCAATGCGCGGTACGCGACCGCCGAACCTGCACGCTCGACGGCATCGGAACCCGAACGCTGCGGCTCGCGACCACGAACCTCCAGCCGTACACCCCGATCTCGGTGCGGGCCGAGGTCCCGGTGCCCACGCCGGAGCGGCCGAGCCTGCCCTGGTCCGTCCCCTTCGATCGGCTTCTCGGCCAGAACGGTCCGCTGGCGTACACCGTGATCGCGCTGGGGGCCCTGGCCCTCGGCGCGGGCTACGCCTGGGACCGGCGATCACGTGAGCCTCGCCCGGGCTACCCGGTTCAGTACGAACCGCCCGCAGGTCTCGGGCCGGTGCAGGCTGCCTTTGTCACCTCCGAACGAGTTCCGCGACGCGGTCTCGTGGCGACCCTGCTCTATCAGGCCCAGCAGGGTCTGACCACGCTGACCCGGATCGGCGACGCATGGGTCATTGAGGGCGTCGCAGATCAGGAAGCCTGGGCCCAGACCGACGACATCACACGCCACGTCGGATCGAGCCTCGGCGTCGATGCCCCGGGCGCCCGGTTTGAGGCTGACGGCACCATTCGTGCCGGACAGACGCTCAAGTCCGTCCAGACCAGCCTGTCGAACGTCACGGACGCGTGGGCGACCGCCGCCGGCGTCCAGAAGCCGGCCGGCAGCGAAACACTCGGACGCGTCCTGGTCATCCTGTCCGCCGTGGCGGCCGCTGCACTGGTGTGGATGTCGAGCACCTCCCTGTTCGTCATCCCGTTCGCCGCGTTCGCCGTCGGGGGTGCCGGCCTGCTCGTCCCGGGTGTCGGCCGGCGACGGACGCTGCTCGGTCGGGACGTCTGGTCGCGCGCCGGAGGGTTCGAACGGCTGCTGTCCACCGACTCGGCGAAGGAGCGGTTCGACTTCAGTGGCAGGGAGGAGCTCTACACCGCGTTCATCCCGTTCGCCGTGGCGTTCAACTGCGCCGACACCTGGGCGCGAAAGTACGAACAGGCCACCGGGCAGGTCGCCCCCATCCCCGCTTGGTATGGGGGCCGCTACGCATCGGACCACAGCTCCTTCCTGGGTGGTGGAGACACCTTTTCCAGCTTCGAGTCGTCCCTCTCGTCTTCGATCTCGGCGTACACCGCCAGCCAGTCGTCGTCTGGAAGTGGCGGTGGCGGCGGCTTCAGCGGCGGCGGCGGTGGCGGCGGCGGTGGCGGCGGTTCGTGGTAGGACTTCTCTAGTCCCCCTCCCCATCTAGGAGACACAACATGGTCATCGGCCTCATCATCCTGGCGGTGCTCGTCGGACTCGTCGGCTTGGGTGTTGTCGCGTTCAACAAGTTGCGCGTTCTCGACGTCAACTCGCTCGAAGCGCTCGGTGGCATCGATGTGCAGCTGACCCGTCGCGCCGACCTCATTCCGAATCTGGTGAACACGGTCAAGGGCTACGCGCAGCACGAGAAGGGCGTCTTCGAAGAGGTCACCAAGGCACGCGCCGGCGTGCAGGCCGCAGCCCAGGGTGGCTCGGTTGACGAGAAGGCTGCCGCGCAGGCTCGTCTCGACAAGGCGATTGTCGACGTCCTCGCCGTGGCCGAGGCCTACCCCGACCTCAAGGCGACGGTGAACTTCCAGCAGCTGCAGAGCGCGCTCACCGACACCGAGAACCAGCTGGCCTTCGCTCGTCAGTTCTACAACGATGCGGTCTCGCAGCAGAACCAGACCGTGCGCACCATTCCGTGGATGTTCTTCACCGGGGTCGCCGGTGTCCACGAACGCGAGTTCTACAACGCGCCGGAGGGCCAGGAGGTCGCACCCTCAGTCAGCTTCGACCAGGCTCCGCCCGCTCCGCCGGCAGAGCCACCCACGGCCCCGTAGCCGCGCTCAGGCAGAGGTCATCACCGGCGGAGCTCGAGCGCGCAGCACTTGACGCTGCCACCGCCCTTGAGGAGCTCCGAGAACTCCACGCCGATCACGTCATAGCCGCGCTCACGGAACTGAGCGGCCAGCATTGGTGCGGCGTCGGTCATCACCACGTGGCGTCCGTCCGCCAGAACGTTGAGCCCGAGGACACGGGCCTCGGCCGCGGTCGCGATGATGGCATCCGGATACAGGTCACGCAGCGTGGTCTGGCTCTCCGACGAGAATGCCGGCGGAAAATAGGCAACCTCGACGGCGGCGTCGTCTGCGGAGGCAAGCAC
>DATFFJ010000289.1:0-10136 GCA_035250065.1 Aeromicrobium sp.
CGAGAATCCGACCGTCGTGGTGCCGGCCGATCTGGCCTACCTGTCGAGCGACGTGCTCGCGGCGGCGCTCGTGGCGCTCGCTGAGAAGCTGCCGGCCCACATCCCGGACATCAGCGGCGAGGGGACCACGCTGCTTGCGGCAGCGTCGGCGTCGGCCATCGATCCGCACTATGGGCTTGGCTCATCGGCCGCCCATGCAGCAGCAGGATTCAGCCGGCTTGAGGATGTGGACGCGCGAGCCCGGACCGACACCGATCAGCTCTCGGATCTTGACCGCGATTGGAAGCCGGGCCCGCGGGTGTCCGCGCTACGCCTCGCGATGCGCCACGTCGACGACGATGTCGACGCCGTGAGCCACGGCTAGCGCGATTAATCGCTGTTTGAGCATTCCAGCCTCGATGAGCTCGTCGGCTGAGGCGTGGATGAGGTAACCGCCATCTGACGTCGTGACCTCCAACGACCCCGGTGACGCCAGCGCGACCAGATCGAGATCGGCGGCCTCCGGATCCGTCACGACCGGGAAGCCCCGCGTCGGCTGACCCGACTGAGCGGCCAGCACCGCCTCGCGCGCGCCGAGGCCGAACAGGTCCTCCCGCTCCTCGCGGATCAGGGCCGCCGCGCCGGGGCCGTCCTCGTCAAGAAGGAGACGTCGATCGAGGCCCCGGATGATGGCGATCGGTCGTTGGCCGAGCTTGCCGGTGGCCAGCTCGGCCGCTCCGGCCACCTCGTCGGCGATGGCGGGGGACGTCACGATCAAGGGATTGCCGTAGGTGTCGTCACGGCCGGCGAAGGATTCGAAGGGTGCGAGTCCGGCGCACCCGATCGCGATGTCGACCTGCCCGATGCGCCAGGCCCGCCCGGCGGTGTCGCTGATCACGACCGCCACCTGCACGCCTGAGCGCGCGCGGATGGCGGCCCGGATCTCGCGGGCCACGCCGTCGGGATCGGGCGGAAGAGGCAGCACGGCTCCGGAGGCGAGGTTCGACGCGTCCACGCCGGCCGCGGCCAGCGTCAACCCGTGCGGCGTTCGAACGATCGCCGTGTCGCCGCGCTGCGCCACCAGGCGGTCGGTGCCTTCGGCAATGACGTCTGCCCTCGACCGGGTCGTTGCCAAGCCGAGCGCTTTGCTGACGATCTTGCTGGTGATCACCACGACATCGCCGTCTTGGAGCGAACTGTGGGTGAGGACGAGGTCGGCCAGGTCGGTGCCGGGCTCCACTTCGCCGATGCCCTCGACGGCGAGGATCTCGATGGTCATGGCGAACCCAGTTCCGTGGCCAGTTGCAGTGCGTCTTCGGCGAGCTTGCGCGTCTTCGGCGGGTCTGACATCCACAGCGGAACCGCGCGCACGATGATGCCGAGCTGCTCGATCGCCGCGGCCTCCTCGGCATCGGAGTCGTCGATCAGCCAGCCGTCGAGGAAGCCCCCCTCCGTGACGCCGCCCCTCCGGCTGCCGTGCAGCCTGGCCACCCTGCTCGCGCTGACCTCCACGCCCAAGCCGCTGAGCAGCTGGTTGGCCATGCCCCGGACAGCCGATCCGCCGATGATGGGGGACACCCCGACCACCGGAGCAGACGTCGACCGCAGGGCCGCGGCGATGTCCGGGACAGCGAGGATCGGGCCGACCGAGACCACCGGATTGGACGGCGGGATGAGCACGACGTCGGCGCCGGTGATGGCTTCGACGACGCCGGGCGCCGCCGTTGCCCGCTCGACACCCACGATCTCGACCGCGTGAACCGGGACCTCGGCACGGTGACGAATCCAGAACTCCTCGAAATGGATCCGCCGGCGCTCGCCGTCGACCGTGGTGTCGATGTGCGTCTCCACGACGTCGTCGCTCATCGGCAGCAGGCGAACCCTGCCGTCCCCGGGCTGCCAGCGCTCACACAGCCGTGCCGTGGCCGCACTGAGGGTAGCCCCGGAGCGCAGCATCGAGGTCCGAACCAAATGCGTGGCGAGGTCACGATCACCCAAGCCGAACCAGGCCTCCTCGACGCCATACGCCTCGAGTTCCGCCTTCGCGTTCCACGTCTCATCGGTGCGGCCCCAGCCGCGCACCGGATCGATGCCGCCCGACAGTGTGTACATCACGGTGTCCAAGTCAGGACAGATGCGCAGGCCGTGCAGGGTGATGTCGTCTGCCGTGTTGGCGACGACGGTGACCCTGTCCGATGCAGCCACGGCGTCGAGGACGCCTTGGGCGAAGCGCGAGCCACCCATCCCGCCAGAAAGCAAGGTGATGTGCACGGGCCGAGGCTATCGAGCGCAGCCGCCTCCGGCGTAACCTCGGGCGCCGCCGCATCGGTAACACAGGTGGACGACGCCGTACGCTCCCGATCCCTCCCGGTGGTGACCGTCTCCGTGCGCCATGATCGAGCGCATGGAGACGGTCACCCTTTCCAACGGCGTCGACATGCCCATCGTCGGGTTCGGCGTCTATCAGATTCCACCGGACGACACCGAGCGCGCGGTGAGCGAGGCGTTGGCGGCCGGCTATCGGTCGATCGACACCGCCGAGGCGTATCGGAACGAGGCCGCCGTCGGGCGGGCCATCGCCGCCAGCGGCATCCCGCGCGACGAGCTGTTCGTCACGACGAAGGTCTGGATCTCACATGCCGGCGAATCGGCGACTGCTGAGGCCTACGACCGCTCACTCGAACGACTCGGCCTGGACCAGGTCGACCTCTACCTCGTGCACCAGCCATTCGGCGATTACTACGGCGCCTGGCGCGCCATGGAGAAGTTGCTGGCGGACGGTCGCGTTCGTGCCATCGGCGTCAGCAACTTCTATCCAGACCGGCTGGTCGACCTGCAGCTGCACGCCGACGTCACGCCGATGGTCAACCAGATCGAGACGCACCCGTACTTCCAACGGACCGAGGACCAAGACGTCATGGAGGAGCTCGGGGTCCAGCATGAGTCGTGGGGCTCATTTGCCGAGGGGCGCAACGACATCTTTGAAGATCCGACGCTGAGCGTCATCGCCACGGCGCATGGCAAGTCGGTGGCTCAGGTGATCCTGCGGTGGCTCATTCAGCGACGTGTCGTCACCATTCCGAAGTCCGTCCATGCCGACCGGATGGCCGAGAACATCGACGTCTTCGACTTCGAGTTGACCGATGACGAGATGGAACGGATCGGCGGCCTGGACGGTGGCCAGAGCGTCTTCTTCGACCATCGCACGGTCGGCGCGGCGCGGTTGCTGGGCGGATGAGCCGTGACCGTCACCAACGCTGAGGCCCACCAGATCGCCCGTGACAAGGGCGTCAGCGGGCCGCTCTATCTCATCGTGAAGTACACCGCGGCCTTCGTCTTCCGCCTGCTGTGCGGGTTCACCGCGACCGGCAAGGAGAACGTGCCCAAGACCGGGCCGGTCGTCATCGTCCCCAACCACAAGAGCTTCTGGGACCCGTTCTTCGTTGCGATCGTGCTCCGTCGGCCGGTCCATTTCATGGGCAAGGCCGAGCACTTCGACGGTCCGATGGCGAAGATCTTCCTTCGGCTCGGCGCCTTTCCGGTGCGGCGGGGCGAGTCCGACGATGACGCGCTGGAGACGGCACGCGCGATCCTGCGCCGAGGCGATGCCCTGGCGCTGTTCCCAGAGGGGACGCGGGTGCGCGAGGAGGGCTTGGGCGTCCCGAAACGCGGCGCCGCCCGCCTCGCCATCGAAGCCGGTGCACCGCTGGTGCCGACCACGATCACCGGGACGGAGAAGCGACGCTGGCCGCTGCCGCGGAAGGTCAGCATGACGTTCGGCGAGCCCGTTTCCGTCGAAGGCCTCGAAGCCACGCCTGAGGACGCAGCGACGGCCATCGGACAAGCCTGGCCGCAGATCGAGCGCGAGTACGCCGGCTGGCAGGCCCGGCCGGGCCTCATCGTCGCCGGAGCAGCGGCCCTCGGCCTCGGCGCCTTGGTGGTGTCGCGGCGACGCAAGCGCTAAGAATGAGTCGTGGAACTGGGCTTTGACACGCAGCTGGTGATTCTTGCCGCGGGGCTGATGTTCCTTTGGGCGCTGGTGTTGGGTGTCGTGAAGTACCGGCAGATACTCGCGTCGCCTGAATGGGCAGCGCACCCCTACACCGACATCGCGCATCGGGCCGCGTTGCTGTACTCGTTCGCCCTGATGCTCATCGCAGCCTTCGTCGAACTATCGGCGTGGAGCGCGGCGGTGAACCTCGCCGCGGCGGCGATCCTTACCGTGTTCTTCGTCGTGGCGGTTGCGTCGTACATGGAGCACGGACTGCGCCGCGACACGACGAACCAACTGGCCGAGCCGTCGGCCGGCACTCGCGGCTTCATGATGGCGTTGCTCATCGGCGAGATTGTCGGTTTCGCCGTTCTGTTCGTCGGATTCGCCGTCGCGGTCTTCGCCTGACGCCCACGTAGGATCCGGTCTCATGAGCGGCGGCGTGGCGGGGGCAGAGCGGTATCACGTCAATCCGGACACGGGGCAGCCCAACAAGTGCCCAGACGTCGACATCTGCGAGTTCGGTGGCGAGGCCTTCCACTACGACAGCCGGCATGACGCCCAGATCGCGTGGCAGGCACGCCAGCTCGAACGCGGTGTGATCGCGTACCGCAACGTCATGCGGGCCAAGGAGGCCGAAGAGGAAGAAGCGGCGCTCGAAAAGCTCGCCGGCAAGGCCAAAGGCGTCTCGAAGAAGCTCTCGTGGAGCGTCGTCCGGTCGGTGGCCGTCAGGAACCTGTCCAAGTACGCGGTCAACTTCCTGGGCGTCTTCGTGGCTTACGCAGTGGCGTCGGGCAAGTGGCTGACGGACGACTGGATTCGCCGACTGCTGCCCACGGTCGCAAGTGTTGTGCTTGTTGCACTACTCATCTGGTTCGGACTCAAGTTTGCTAAGGGCAGCAGAAAGGCCGCGGTAGCGGTGAAAAAGCGGCGCGTGAAGCGCGCCGTTCGTCGCACGGGTGCCCCCTAGACGGCTCCGCCCGGCAATCACGACGTGAGGTTCGACCATGAGTGGCTTCCCCCTGTTCGCGCTGCCCGAGGAGCACCAGGCCGTACGCGAGGCCGTCCGCGCGATCTGCGACGCCAAGATCGCGCCGCATGCTGCCGAGGTCGACGAACAGGCCCGGTATCCGCAGGAGGCACATGACGCCCTGCTGGCCACGGACTTCTTCGCGCCGCACGTGCCCGAGGAGTACGGAGGCGTGGGTGCTGACGCACTCGCCACCGTCATCGTGATCGAGGAGGTCGCGCGCGCCGACGTCTCCGCATCGCTCATCCCGGCCGTCAACAAGCTCGGTTCGCTGCCGGTCCAGATCGGCGGATCCGAGGAGCTCAAGAAGACGTACCTGGGCGCGCTCGCCCGCGGCGAGGGCTGCTTCTCCTACTGCCTGTCCGAGCCGGGTGCCGGCTCCGACGCCGCCAACCAGAAGACGAAGGCGGAACGATCGGGCGACGGCTGGCTGCTGAACGGCACGAAGCGCTGGATCACCAATGCCGGTGTCTCGGAGTACTACACGGTCCTCGCCATGACCGATTCGGAGAAGAAGACCAAGGGCATCAGCGCGTTTGTCGTGGAGAAGTCCGACGAAGGCGTCTCGTTCGGCGCACCAGAGAAGAAGCTCGGGATCAAGGGCTCGCCAACGCGTGAGGTCTACCTCGACAACGTCCACATCCCGGCCGACCGCATCATCGGCGATGAAGGCCAGGGTTTCGAACTCGCGATGCGCACGCTCGACCACACCCGCATCACCATCGCCGCGCAGGCCGTCGGCGTCGCGCAGGGAGCGTTGGACTACGCCCTCGACTACGCCAAGGAGCGCGAGCAGTTCGGGCGGCCCGTCGCCGATCAGCAGGGGCTTCAGTTCCTGCTCGCCGACATGGGCATGAAGGTCGAGGCAGCCCGGCAGCTCACCTATGCCGCCGCCGGCAAGTCCGAGCGTGGCGACGCCGACCTGACCTTCTTCGGGGCGTCCGCCAAGTGCTTCGCCTCCGACGTCGCGATGGAGGTCACCACCAATGCCGTGCAAGTGCTCGGTGGCTACGGCTATACCCGCGACTACCCGGTCGAGCGGATGATGCGGGACGCCAAGATCACCCAGATCTACGAGGGCACCAACCAGGTGCAGCGCATCGTCGCGGCGCGCCAGCTCCTCGCCGGTGTCCAGTCGCGGATCTAGCCACCGGGCGATCAGCCGACAAGCAGGAGCGTGGCCGCGAAGGCACCGATCGCCGGCAGGTGCCACGCCAAGATCTCGACGCTGAACCGGCGGCCGCCGGCGATCGCGGCGACGGTCTTGCTCCCGGTGTTCACCAGGAGGCCCAGCGCGATGGCGATCACGGCGAGCTGGACGGACACCTCGTGGGTGCGGGCGAGGCTGGAGACGGCAATCGCCGCCGCATGGGTGTCGGCGAGGCTGCCCGCGACTGTCGCGAGCGTCGCACCTGATGCGCCGTAGCGGTCATTCAGCCACGTGGCCAGCAGCAGGACGCCGGAGATGACGGCCGCGATGATCAGCGCCGGGACCAGTGCGAAGGGTCGTCCCGCCGGGGTTTCGTCGCTTGCGGCTTCCGCGCGGCGGCTCAGGAACCAGGCGGACAGCCCCAGGACGAGTGCGGCGGCTGCGGCCGGTGCATAGAGCCGGATCCCGACCGGGGGATAGGCAATGGTCGTCAGGACCACGAGTTGGATCATCGTGGCGACGCTCGCCATGAGCCCGCCGGCGAGCGCCGCCGTGCGCGGGATGCCCTCGTCCCGCGACCGGGCACCGAGTGCGCCGATCGTCGCGGTGCCGGACACGAAGCCACCGGCGAGGCCGGTGATGAGCAGGCCGCGATTGGCACCGAGCATCCTGGTGGCGGCATAGCCGAGCCAGCCGACCGCGGTGATGATCACCACGAGCAGCCAGATCCGCTGCGGTACCCACACCCCATAGGGACCGATGCGGCCGGTCGGCAGCAGCGGAAGCACGATGAAGGCAGCCACGAAGAACTTCAGGGCGTCGCTGATCTCCACGTCGGTGACGGTGCGGCGCACGAACTTGTGCAGGTTGCGTTTGGCGAGCAGCAGAATTGCGGCGACGACAGCAGCGGCGACGGCGATCGTCGGTGCCCGATGAGTGAGGATGCCAAGCCCCACGGTCAGCAGCAGCGCAACCTCGGTCGTGATTCCCGAATCGTCGGGATCGGAGCGGAGGTATCCGACGACGATCATCGCGACGATGCCCACGATGAGCGCAACGCCAGCAGCGATCGGGATCGCGCCGGCGATGTTGCCCAGCACTGCGGCCAGTGCGAACGTACGGATGCCTCCGATGGGATTGGAACCCTTGGAGCGTTCCCGCTCCGCGCCGATCAGGAGGCCGATGGCGAGCGCGATCGCCAAGGACTGCCAAGCCTCCATATCCATGACGCAGATGCTAGGGCGCGGAGCGGTTCCCGAGTGTCCAGACGTACCGGCTGGTCGGAACCAGGTCGAGGCCCTGATCCGCGCCGAACCTGGCGACGCTGTCCATGAGCTCGGTCATGCGCCGGTTCAACTCGGCATCGTCGCCGCCGCTGCCATAGAACGCATGCGGATCGGACATCGCGGCCATGGGGAAGTGCTCCTCGACGATCGCCGCAAGCTCGGGGGAGCTCGGGGTGAGCGCTTCCTCGACGATGTTCTGGATGTAGCCCGACGTGTTCTGCGTGCGGATCGCGATCGGCGTGTGGTGCACCTGCCAGTACGCCAGGTACTCATCTCGACTCATGTGGTCGGGCCGGCGGAGAAGCGCCACCTGTGCGAGTGCATCGAGGCGGTCGCCGTCGGCGACAGGCTGTGGATCAAGTCGGATCTTCTCGGTGACCCGATACGCGTGCAGCCCGGGCTCGCCGGCCGCCTCTGCGACCGCTGCGATGGCGGCCGCCGGCTCGGCCGGCTCGAGCCACAGCGAGACCAGTGCGCTGATCGGTTCCGCCGGCCCGAAGCGCAGCGCGGGCTCGACGTCGGCGTCGTCGAGGTTCACCGCCACCGCACGAGCCCCGGCTGCCGCCAACGCCGCTCGGAACTCCGCGGACAGCAGGGTCGCGCCGGCGTCCGGTCGATGGAGCGCGAGCATCACTTTGGTCACCGGCTGAGCGTAGGTCACGCGGCGATGCGGGCGTTTGGTTTCGCGGGCGGCGACGAATGGCTACGGTTTGGCCATGGTTGCGCGCTTCTGGTTGTCGGTAGGCGCTGTCGCGTTGTCCGTCGGCTCGGTCGTCGGAAGCCTCTCGGCACCGGCTGCGGCCGTCGAGACGCCCTGGCCGTTGACGTCCGATCTGATCAACCCCAAGCCCCTCGATCCTGCGATCGCACTGCTGCTCGCGTTGCCGACGCCGTACACGCCCTACACCGGCGACATCTGTCCCGGCGGTGAGGACGAATGCATCGACGAGGTCATCAGCGAGATGGAGGACCGCCTGGAGCCACTGGCCGAGTCGTGCAGCCATCACGCGATCTTCTCGCTGGCCTACCTGCGGGTGACCGAGAACGTCCGCGACGCAAACCGTTCGGGCTACTTCGCCGACCGGGAATGGCTGAACACCCTGGACACGATCTTCGCCGACATGTACTTCCGCACCATGGACGACTACGAAGACGGCGAGCCCGTCCCGCCGGCGTGGAAGGTCGCGCTCGACACCACCGAAAACCGCGAGCTCAACGGTCTAGGCAACTTCATGATGAACATGAACGCGCACATCAACAACGACTTCCCGCGGGCGCTCGCCGAGGTCGGCCTGACCGCCGAGGACGGCACGAGCCACAAGCCCGACCACAATGCCTACAACCAGCGCCTGGACAGCCTCTACCGTCCGGTGTTCATCGAGGAATCCCAGCGCTTCGACCCGGCCTTTGACCAGTTCCACGTCGGGCCGGTCGAGGGCACCGTCGCCGGTGTCATCATGCGCGGGTGGCGTGAGGGCGTGTGGCGCAACGCCGAACTGGTCGCCAAGGCCAAGACGCCCGCGCAGCAGCAGCTGGTGAGCCAATGGATCAACAACTACGCCTTGGTCCAAGCTCAGTTGATCCGTTCGTTGCCAGTTTTCCAGGCGACCGACGCGAGCAACGCGCGGCGCGATGCGTGGTGCGCCGAACACCACGGCTGATGGCCGACATGGAAGACGGCACCGTGCCGACGCGGTCAAGCGAGGCGTTCCACGCGATCCTGGCGACGCTGGCCGAGACGGAGCAGTCGCTCCAGGCGCGCGGCGATCTAGACGAAACTGCGCTTCTCGAGTCGTACCAGTGGATGTTCTCGCTCCTGCAGGTTGGCTTGCTGGGGCAAGTGTGGGCCGACCCGGCGCGGCCGCGGTTCGTCGACATCGTGGGGCCGTACTTGAAGTGGGGCGGCGACAACGCCGACGCCTTCTACCAGTACGTGAAGCTGGATCCGTCCCGCACCTATCGAGTCACTGGCCAGCGCGGAGATGCCGCGTACCTGTCATTGACCGTGTACGGCGGGCCCGACGACGGCCACTACTCCGACCGCATCGTCGGCTCCCTCAACGACCGGCAGCTCGACATCGCGCAGGACGGGACGTTCGAGCTCTGGTTGAGCCCGGAACAGCAGGCTGGCCCGACGATCCTGCTCGCGTCGGACGCCGTCGTGGCGCTCACGCGGGACTATCTTGACGACCCGACGCGCGGGCGGCGGGCCACCTGGTCGATCGAAGCCGTGGAGCCAGCGGACAAGCCGCCGCTGACCGACGCCGACCTTGCTCGCCGGCTCACCGCCGCTGATACCTGGCTGCGCGATCAGGCGGCCATCGTCCTGGGGATCGGCGAGCCCAACACCGTCGATGAGCCCTATCCGGTTCCGACCTCGACGTTCGGCTGGGCTGCCGGCGACGCCGCGTACGCCATGGGGTCGTTCGTTCTCGATGACGATCAGGTGATGCTCGTGCGGGGTCGGTCGCCGGAGTGTGTCTTCTGGAACGTCTGCCTCTGGAACCAGTTCCTGCACACCTACGACTACGCCTATGACCGGGTGACGATCAACGGCACCCAGGTCGTGTACGAGCCGGACGGATCGTGGGAGATCGCCATTGCCCCGCAGGACCCCGGGCACCCGAACTGGATCAGCACCCAGGGGCACCAGTCCGGGCGGATCTGGTTCCGCTGGTTCCTGCCGGACGAGACGCCGGA